>JBBEBG010000036.1 GCA_040882465.1 Gemmatimonadota bacterium | reverse complement strand
GCCGGCGGAGCCCCTCGGGAGGAGTGCCCCGCGCCCCTCCCTCGCCTCGCGATCCAGGACTGACAAGGGAAGAGACATGGCGAGCAGGATCAGAATCCGACTCAAGGCCTTCGACCACTGGGTGATCGACCAGACCGCCTCGGACATCGTGCGCACCGCCGAGAAGACGGGCGCGACGGTGAAGGGCCCCATCCCCCTTCCCACGAAGCGGGAGCGATGGACGGTTCTGCGAGGGCCCCACATCGACAAGAAGTCGCGCGAGCAGTTCGAGCTCCGCACGCACAAGCGGCTGATCGATATCGTGGACAGCCGGCCGGCCACGGTGGACGCCCTGACGAAGCTCGACCTCCCGGCAGGCGTGGACGTCGAGATCAAAGTGGACTGAGACGGAAAGGCTTCAGCTAGACTTGAGAGAGATCGGAACGATGGCGGGACTCATTGGACGTAAGCTCGGGATGACCCGGCTCTTCGACGACGGAGGGTCGGCGGTTCCCGTCACGGTCGTCGAGGCCGGACCCTGCCCCGTGGTGCAGGTCAAGAATCCCGACAAAGATGGTTACGCCGCCGTTCAACTCGGCTTCGGCCGGAAGAAGGAGACGCGCAGCTCGCGCGCCGAGCTCGGTCACGCCGCAGGCGTCGGGCTGGACTACGCGCCGAGCGTGTTGCGCGAGTTCAAGGTCGCCGGGGACGAGGCCTTCGAGGCCGGGCAGCAGCTGACCGTGGAGCTCTTCCAGCCGGGGGACCGTGTGAAGGTGGTCGGCACCTCCAAGGGAAAGGGCTTCCAGGGCGTCGTGAAGCGCCATGGCTTCGCCGGCCGTCCGGCCGGCCACGGGCACCCGATGTCCCGAAATCCCGGCTCGATCGGGCCCGGTACGAATCCCTCGCGTACCATCAAGGGGAAACGTCTCCCGGGCCAACAGGGAAATGTGCGGTCCACGGTCCGGAATCTCGAGATCGTGAGAGTGGACCCGGAGCGGAACCTCCTCTTCGTGAGGGGGGGCGTCCCGGGTGCCCGCAACAGCTACCTCTTCATTTCGAAGTAGGACTATGGCCAAGGCTCGCTACTACAAAGCCGACGGGAAGAAGGGGCGCGCACGCGCCCTTCCGGACAACCTCTTCGCTGGAGAGGTGAACGAGCCAGTCCTCCATACGGTGGTCAGGGCGTACCTCGCGAACCAGCGCCAGGGCACGGCCTCCGGGAAGAACCGGGCCGCCGTTGCTGGAGGAGGCCGGAAGCCGTGGCGCCAGAAAGGGACCGGACGTGCTCGCCAGGGCTCGATCCGCTCGCCCCAGTGGACCGGAGGCGGACTGGCTTTTCCGCCCCAGCCCCACTCGTGGAGGCAGCGAATTCCGAAGAAGGTGCGGGCGCTCGCCAGAAGGTCCGCGCTCACGGCCCGTGCCGGCGACGACCGCGTCATCATCATCGACGCTCTCGAATTCGAGCGTCCGGCGACACGTCGGCTCGTGAAGTACCTGGAACAGATCGAGGTGCAGGGGAAGGCGCTGATCCTGACCGAAGGGACGAAGGGATCGGTGGTCCTCTCCGCCCGCAACGTCGCCGAGATCAGGGTGCGCCCCTTCGGAGAGGAGTCCACATACGACATCCTCTGGGCCGGAACCGTGGTGATCGAGCGGGGAGCCCTGGGCCGGATCGCGGTGGACGAGACCGCCGGTGACGGCGAGGAGGAGGAGGCCGATGCGTGACCTTCACGACGTGATCGTGGCGCCGGTCGTGACCGAACGGGCGACTGCCGCTCAGGAAGAACGAAACGTCTACACCTTCATCGTCCACCCCGACGCGAACAAGCACCAGATCGCCAAGGCGGTCGAGGCCGCGTGGGATGTGGTCGTCGAGGACGTGCGTACGGCACGCTACCAGGCCAAGACGAAACGCGCACTTCTCGGCCGGATGAATCCGCGGGCGCCGGTGGGACGGCGGGCCGCGTTCAAGAAAGCGATGGTCCGCCTCGCCGAGGGGGACAGCATCGAGTTCTACGAAGTGGGATGAGGATCTGACGATGCCGCTCAAGAAATTCAAGCCCGTGACTCCCGGAACTCGGTTCCGGTCCGTCGTGGACCACTCCGAGGTCACCCGGAAGGGTCCCGAGCGCTCCCTTACCGAGCCCCTCCATTCGAAGGGTGGACGGAACCACCATGGGCGCGTGACCATGCGGCGCCAGGGGGGTGGCCACAAACGGCGCTACCGGCGCATCGACTTCCGACGGGACAAACACGAAATCCCCGGTCGGGTGACGGAGATCGAATACGATCCGAACCGGAGCGCCCACATCGCGCTCATCACGTACGGGGACGGTGAGAAGCGATACATCCTTCACCCCAAGGGACTCCAGGTCGGGGATGAGATCGTCGCGGGAACGCACGCCGACATCATCGTCGGACACGCGCTCCCCTTGGACCGCATTCCGCTGGGCACGCTGGTGCACAATGTCGAGATGCGCCCGGGAAAGGGTGGACAGATGGCGCGCTCCGCGGGGTCGTCGGTGAACGTCGTCGCGAAAGAAGGGGATTACGTCACGGTACGGACTCCGTCGTCCGAAATTCGCCGCCTGCGCAAGGAGTGCATGGCCACGATCGGGCAAGTCGGAAATGTGGACCACGAGCTGCGCTCGCTTGGGAAGGCCGGTGCGTCCCGCTGGCTCGGGAAGCGGCCGAAGGTCCGCGGCGTCGCGATGAATCCGGTGGACCATCCGCTGGGAGGCGGCGAAGGCCGCACTTCGGGTGGGCGTCCGCCCGTCACTCCTTGGGGGAAGCCCGAGGGGGTGAAGACCCGCAAGCGGAAAAAAGAGTCGAACAAGCACATCGTCCGCGGACGCCGCCGCGGAAAAGCCACGCAGTAGGGGAAGCCGAAGATGCCGCGTAGCGTGAAGAAGGGCCCGTATATCGAGGAGAGCCTCCTGAAGAAGATCGAGGCTATGAACTCGCGTGGGGACCGAAAGGTCATCAAGACCTGGTCGCGCGCTTCCACGATCTTTCCGGAGTTCGTGGGGCACACTCTCGCCGTCCACAACGGGAACAAGTTCGTTCCGGTATACGTGACAGAGAACATGGTTGGGCACAAGCTCGGCGAGTTCGCCCCCACGCGGCTCTTCCGGGGACACGGCGGGAAACTCGCCGACAAGCGGGTCAAGCCCGCCGAGTGATCGCACCCGCGGAGACGAGAGAAATGGAAGCGAAGGCCATCGCGCGACATATCCGGATCAGCCCCCGCAAGGTGCGGCTCGTCGTGGATCAGATCCGTGGGCGCTCGGTCAACGACGCTTACGCCGTCCTTCAGTTCTCGAAGAAGTCCGCGGCGGAGCCGGTCGGAAAGACCCTCCGTTCGGCCGTCGCGAACGCGCAGGCGAAGGGCGAAGGGACAGGAGAAGTCGTGGACGTGGACGAGCTGATCGTCCGCGAAGTCTTTGTGGACGAGGGCCCGACCCTCCGACGGTTCCGGGCCGCAGCGATGGGGCGCGCCGCCCCGAGACGCCGGCGCACGAGCCACATCACCGTCGTCGTGGACAAGAGGGAGTAGGCGGATGGGACAAAAGACACATCCGACGGGATTCCGCCTGGGAATCCTCAAGGACTGGAAGTCCAACTGGTACGCGGAGAAAGACTTTCCCCGCCTCCTCCACGAAGATGAGACGATCCGCCGCTATCTGGAACGCAGGCTGTCACACGCCGCGATCTCCCAGGTGACGATCGAACGGAAACCCTCCAAGATCGTCGTGACCGTTCATACCGCCCGTCCGGGCGTGGTGATCGGGAAGCGGGGCGCGGAGGTGGACAAGCTCCGCGACGAGCTCGGTGTCCTCACGAAGTCCGAGGTCTCCGTCAACGTCGAAGAGGTGAAGCGCCCCGAGATTGACGCCCGTCTCGTCGCGGAAAACGTGGCACACCAAATCCGGAACCGGATCTCGTTCCGCCGCGCGATGAAGCGGGCGATCCAGTCGGCCCAGCGGGCGGGAGCCGAGGGGATTCGCATCAAGTGCAGCGGGCGCCTCGGAGGCGCCGAGATCGCCCGCGTGGAGGGATACAGCGAGGGACGCGTTCCCCTGCACACACTCCGCGCGGACATAGACTATGCGAACGTCGAGGCGCACACGACGTACGGAGCGGTCGGCGTGAAGTGCTGGATCTTCCTCGGCGAAGTGGTGGACGAACGCCGCGGCCGCACCTACTCGACGGACAGCTGACGAAGGGATCGGAACGATGCTTTCCCCGAAACGGGTCAAATACCGGAAGAAACACAAGGGGCGCATGCGCGGGACCGCGCAGCGCGGTAACCGCGTGTCTTTCGGTGAATACGGGTTGCAGGCGGCGGAGCCGGCCTGGATCTCGAACCGGCAGATCGAGGCGGCGCGTATCGCGATGACGCGCCACATCAAGCGGGGCGGGAAGGTCTGGATCCGGATCTTTCCCGACAAGCCGATCACCTCGAAACCCGCGGAGACCCGGATGGGAAAGGGAAAGGGAAACCCCGAGGGGTGGGTCGCCGTCGTGAAGCCGGGCCGGATGATGTTCGAGATGGAAGGTGTCTCCCGCGACATCGCCGAGAAGGCGATGCGGCTCGCGGCGGCCAAGCTTCCCATCAAGACCCGTTTCGTCGCGCGTGAAGAGGAGCTCGGGAGCTGAGCCATGTTGAGCGCCACCGATATCCGGGAGATGACCGACGAGCAGATCCGGGAGCGGGTCGCGGAGCTCCGGGAGGAGCTTTTCCGCCTCCGCTTCCGGGGAAAGATGATGCAGCTTGAAAGCGCGCAACTTCCGAGGCAGGTACGGAGAGAGATCGCGCGGATGAAGACGATCCTGCGCGAGCGGGAGCTCCGCGCCGCGAAGGCCTGAGACGAGACGATGAAATGAGCGAGACCGAGGGAGCTGCCGAAGCCAGGAGAAACGATCGCAAGGTCCGCCAAGGGGTGGTGGTCAGCGACAAGGGCCAGAAGACCATCGTGGTGCGGGTGGACCGGCACATCCGGCACCCGCTCTACCACAAGGCGATGGTCCGGTCGAAAAAATTCCACGCTCACGATGAGAACAATGACTACCGCGTGGGGGACGTCGTCCGAATTCAGGAGACCCGCCCCATTTCGAAGCTGAAGCATTGGCGTGTGATCAGCCTCGTCGAGCGCCCCGAAAGCGCCTGACCGGCCAATCCCACGCGACCGGACCCACTGTGGAGACTGAGGCATGATCCAGCAGGAGTCGATCCTGAGAATCGCGGACAACACGGGCGCCAAACGTGCGCTCTGCATCCGTGTACTCGGGGGATCGCGTCGCCGCTACGCGCGCGTTGGAGACGTGATCGTCGTGACCGTCAAAGACGCGATTCCGAACGCCGGGGTGAAGAAGGGAGAAGTGGCTCGCGCCGTCATCGTCCGTACGACCAAGGAGATGCGCCGGAAGGACGGCTCCTACATCCGCTTCGATGACAACGCGGCCGTCCTGATCAACGAGGCCGGGGAGCCGAGGGGGACACGCATCTTCGGTCCGGTGGGACGTGAGCTGCGCGAGAAGCGGTACATGAAGATCGTTTCGCTGGCACCCGAGGTTCTCTGATGGCGACGAAGAAACAGGCGAAACGGGCCAGCCGGCGGAAGGGCCGGACCCGAATCGTGAAGGGCGACCGGGTGCGCGTGATCCGTGGCAATTTTCGGGACGTCGAGGGACGCGTCGTCCGGGTGGATGTCGGACAGGGGCGGGTCGTCGTGGAGGGGGTGAACATGCGGAAGCGCCACCAACGACCGTCGCAGGACAATCCCGAAGGCGGGATCGTCTCCTTCGAGGCCCCGATTGATATCTCGAACGTGATGCTGATCGACCCGACGTCCGGCAATCCTTCCCGGGTTCGGGTGCGAATGGAGAAGGACGGGACCAAAGAGCGGATCGCCGTGAAATCCGGCAACGCCGTCCCGCGGCCGTAAGAGGGTAGAGAGAAAGGCGATGGAACCGAGACTGCTGAACCATTACAAAGAGCGGGTGAGACCGCACCTCCGGGAGGAGTTCGGATTTACGAACCTTCACCAGGTGCCGGGGATCCAGAAGGTGATCGTCAACGTCGGGATCGGCGACGCGGGACGGAATCAGAAGCTCCTGGATTCCGTCGTGGAGGAGTTGACCACCATCACTGGACAAAAGGCGCTCGTGACCCGAGCCCGGAAGTCCATCGCGAACTTCTCCCTGCGAGAGGGGATGCCGGTCGGCGTGGCCGTCACGCTCCGCGGCACGCGCATGTACGATTTCCTCGATCGCCTCGTGAGCGCCGCGATTCCGCGAATCCGTGACTTCCGCGGGATTCCGACGCGCTCCTTCGACGGGCGCGGGAACTACACGCTCGGGGTGAAGGAGCAGATCATCTTCCCCGAGATCGAATACGACTCGGTGGAGAAGGTGCATGGGATGGACATCACGATCGTCACCTCGACGCCCAAGGATGACGAGGCGTTCGCTCTTCTCCGGGAGATGGGATTCCCCTTCCGGGGGACGACGCCGGTTCCGATCGGGGCCGCGGCGAACTGAGGGACGGGTGAGATTTCAACTGGAATCGGGGTGTTGAATGGCTAAGAAGGCGCTGATCGAGAAGTCCCGGCGAAAGCCCAAATACGGGGTGCGCGCGTACAACCGCTGCAATCGGTGCGGGCGGCCGCGCGCCTTCATCCGCAAGTTCGGGCTCTGCCGGATCTGCTTCCGGCAGATGGCGCTCCGGGGAGAAATCCCCGGTGTTCGCAAGGCCAGTTGGTGAGGGGACCCAGACGATGATGACCGACCCGATCGCGGACCTGTTGACCCGGCTGCGGAATGCGGCCGGGGCCGGACACCGGTGGGCCGACATGCCGGTTTCGCGCCTGAAGGTGGAGGTGGCCCGTATCCTGAAGGAAAACGCCTATGTCTACGACTACAAGATCCTGGACGACGGGCGCCACGGCGTGCTCCGGATCTACCTCAAATATTTCGAGGGTCAGCCGGTCATCCGGCACCTGGAGCGGGTCTCGAAGCCGGGGCGGCGCCGGTACGTGGGGGCGCAGGCGATCCCCCGGGTCAGGAACGGCCTGGGAATGGCGATCCTTTCCACTTCCCGCGGCGTGGTCTCCGACCGGACCGCGAGACAGGAAGGGGTCGGTGGCGAGCTGCTCGCACTTGTCTGGTGACATGGCTGCGGCCCGAACGTTTTTTCTCGTGAAACTCTGAAGGCGAACGATGTCCAGGATCGGAAAAAGACCAGTGGAGGTTCCCAAGGGAGTCGAGGTCCGCCTCGACCGGGGGAGCGTCCACGTGAAGGGACCGAAGGGTGCCCTTTCGCTCGAGGTGCATCCCGAAATGCAGGTGGGGATCGCCGACGGCGAGGTCACGGTGGCGCGCCCGAGCGAGGAAACTCGCCACAAGGCGCTCCATGGGCTGACCCGCACCCTCATCGCGAACATGATCGAGGGAGTCACCCAGGGGTTCTCGCGAAAGCTCGAGATCCAGGGCGTCGGGTACCGGGCCGAAAAGAAGGGGAACGGGATCACGCTCCATCTCGGCTATTCGCATCCGATCGCCTTTCCAGCGCCCGCGGGGATCGATCTCCAGGTTCCCGTGCCGACCGAAGTGGTGGTCAACGGGATGGACAAAGCGCTCGTCGGCCAGGTCGCCGCCGAGATTCGAGGATTCCGTCCTCCCGAGCCGTACAAGGGGAAGGGCGTCCGATACGTGGGCGAACAGGTCCGGCGCAAGGCCGGCAAGACTGCCGGCGCGTAGTGCGCCTGGCCATGTGCACTGAGGCCGGCCGGAGGAGAGAATCGTGGCGAGGGTGAAGCGTTCGAAAATGCGCAGGAGCCGGTCCCTTCAGAGGACGCGGAGGCATTTGCGGGTGCGGGCGAAGGTTTCGGGGACGGCAGAACGCCCCCGGCTCGTCGTCTTCCGTTCCCTCCGGAACACCGAGGGGCAGCTCGTGGACGATCTGGCGGGTCGGACCCTGCTTGGACTCTCCACGCTCGCCCCCGAGTTGCGCACGCTGGTGCCGGAGGATGGCAGCGCTCGGATCGGGCGGGCTTACGCGGCGGGGAAGCTCCTCGCCGAGCGCGCCCGTGAAAAGGGGATCGAAGCCGTGGTCTTCGACCGCGGCGGATACAAATACCATGGCCGTGTCCGGGCGTTTGCCGACGGGGCCCGTGAGGGAGGGCTGAAGTTCTGATGGCCAGAGACAAGGAGCGGAGCCGGGATCGCGAGCGCGAAAGCGACCTCGTCGAGAACGTGGTCCACATCAATCGGGTCTCCAAGGTCGTGAAAGGGGGGCGGCGGTTCTCGTTCACGGCCCTCGTCGCGGTCGGGGATAAGAAGGGGAAGGTTGGGATTCAGCTCGCGAAGGCGAACGAGGTCGCGGAGGCGATCCGGAAGGGGATGGACCACGCCCGCAAGAGCATGATCCAGGTCCCCCTCGTGAAGGGGACGATTCCCCACGAGATCATCGGCGAGTGGGGCGCGGGGCGGGTGCTCCTCCGCCCGGCGGCTCCGGGGACCGGCGTGATCGCGGGAGGACCGGTGCGGGCCGTCGTCGAGGCGGCCGGCATCACCGATATCCTGACGAAGAGCCTCGGGACGAACAATCCGATCAACGTGGTCCGCGCGACGATTGACGGGCTCAGCAAGCTCGTGACCGCCGAGCAGGTGGCCCGCGAGCGGGGCGTAGCGGTCGAGACACTGGGAGGACGGCGTGGCTAAGAAGGCGAAGGCAAAGAAACTCGCGGTCACGCAGATCCGCAGCATCAGTGGCCGACCGGAAATCCATCGGCGCACCCTTCGCGCCCTGGGTTTCACGCGTCACCAGCAGACACGGATCCACGAGGACAACCCGGCCATCCGGGGGATGCTCACGCAGGTCCGGCACCTCGTGTCGGTCCGGGAAGTCGAGGAGTAGAGAACGATGACGGAGCTTCATGACCTGCGGCCCGCCCCGGGCTCCCGGAAGAACCGGAAGCGTATCGGACGCGGCCCGGGTTCGGGCACGGGGAAAACGGCGGGAAAGGGGCACAAGGGGCAGAAGGCGCGTGCGGGGGGCCACGTCCGCCCCGGCTTCGAGGGGGGTCAGATGCCCCTCCAGCGCCGCATTCCAAAGGGCGGCTTCACCCCCCTCAGGCGGGTGGAGTATCAGGTCGTAAACGTCCGTACACTCGAGGAGATGGCGGAGAGCGAGATCACCCCGGAGGTGCTCAAGTCCCGCGGGCTGATCGGTTCGGTCAAGGAACCCCTCAAGGTCCTGGGCACTGGCGAGCTCACGCGCTCGCTCAAGGTGTCAGCCCATGCCTTCAGCAAGTCGGCGCGGGAGAAGATCGAGGCGGCCGGCGGCTCAGTCGCCACTCTCGAGGCGTAGGATCCTGTCCGCCGTGTTCCACTCCCTGAACGGGATCCGTTAGCCTGATGGCGAACCCGATCCAGAATCTCTTCCGGTTCCCGGAGCTCAAGGACCGGATCCTTTTCACCCTCCTGATCCTCCTGATCTACCGGATCGGCGCGCACATCACCGCCCCGGGGATCGATCTGATCGCGCTGGAGGCGCAGTTCGGGGCGCTTCAGGGGACGCTGTTCGGCGTCTACGACATGTTTGTCGGCGGCGGGCTCTCGCGGGCGACGATCTTCGCTCTCGGGATCATGCCCTACATCTCCGCTTCGATCATGTTTCAGCTTCTTGCCGCGGTCTTCCCGGCCGTGGAGAAGCTGCAGAAGGAAGGGGAGGAAGGGCGGAAGAAGCTGACGCAGTGGACGCGTTATGCCGCGCTCGTCCTCTGCGTCCTCCAGTCCTATGGGTACTCGGTCTTCGTCGCTTCCATCGAGGGCGCCGTGATCGTCCCCGGCTTCCTCTTCACCTTCAGCACCGTCCTCGCCCTGACCGTCGGGGGGATGTTCGTCATGTGGCTCGGCGAGCAAATCACCGAGCACGGGGTGGGGAACGGGATGTCGCTCCTCATCTTCTTCTCGATCATTCAGGGGCTCCCGGCCGCGATCGTCCGGACCTGGGAAGCGATGCGGGTGGGCGAGATCACCCTCATCGCCGTGTTGGCTCTCCTCGCCGTCGTGCTCGGCGTGACGGCCGGGGTGGTCTCCATGACGATGGGCGCGCGGCAGATCCCCGTGCAGATCCCCCGGAAAGTCGTGGGGCGCGGAAGGGTCCAGGAGGGACAGAAATCTTATGTCCCGATCCGCCTGAACGCGGCCGGCGTGATGCCGATCATCTTCGCCCAGTCCTTCATCATCATCCCGGGGACGCTCGCGGCGGTTTCGAACATCGCCTTCCTGCGCGAGATCTCGGAGTACCTTCAGCCGGGGAGCTGGGTCTACTACGGCCTTTACGGGACCCTCGTCATCTTCTTCACCTACTTCTACACGGCGATCATCTTCAACCCGGTGGATCTCGCCGAGAATCTGAAGAAGCAGGGGGCGTTCATTCCGGGAGTGAAGCCGGGAGCGCGCACCGCCGAATACATCGACCGGGTCCTCACCCGGGTGCTCGTCCCCGGCTCGATCTATCTCGCGATCATTGCGATCCTCCCTTTCTGGATCTTCGACCTGTTCGGCATCCAGACCTTCTCGTTTGGAGGAACGGGGCTTCTGATCTGCGTGGGTGTCGGCCTCGATACGGTCCAGCGGGCGCAGCAGCACCTCCTCCTCCGGCACTACGACGGCTTCATGAAGAAGGGGAGGGTCAAGGTTCGCGGTCGGCAGAGGTACATGTGAGGGCAGTGAAACGATGGTCGTGATCCTGCTCGGCCCGCCGGGAGTCGGGAAAGGAACGCAGGGAGCCCTTCTCGCCAAGTCGGTCGGGTGGGACCGGCTGGTGACCGGTGACCTCCTGCGTGCGGCGCGGCGCGAGGGCACGGAGTTGGGAAAAAGGGCCCAGTCGTATATGGACCGGGGGGACCTCGTCCCCGACGACGTGATCGTCGCCCTCGTCAAAGAGCACTTGAAGGAGCTCCCTGAAGAACGGGGCGTGATCTTCGATGGGTTCCCGCGGACACTTCCTCAGGCGGAGGCGCTCGCGAAGGCCCTTCCGGAGGTGGGACGAGAGGTGGACGGCGTGCTCCTCCTTGAGGCGCCCGACGAGGTCCTCGTGAAGCGGATCGCGGGCCGGAGGAGCTGTCCACAGTGCGGGCGGGTCTTCAATGTCCACTTCGACCCCCCGGTGACGGAGGGGGTGTGCGACGAGTGCGGGGCCCTCCTCGATCATCGGAGCGACGACACTCCGGAGACGGTGCGGCACCGCCTGGAGGTGTACCGGGAGATGACGGAGCCCCTCGTCCGTTACTACGAAAAGAGCGAGGCACCGGTCCTCCAGGTGGATGGCGACCGGGCGCCGGAGCTGGTGCGAAAGGCGCTCTGGCAGGCGCTGGTTGAAAGTCTCGACGTGGATGCGGTGTGAGGAACCGATGATCGAGCTCAAGTCCGCCGCGGAGATCGAGGAGATCGCGAGGGGCGGAGCGATCATCGGCGCTCTGTTCCGGGAAGTCGAAGCGCGGGTCGCCCCCGGGGTTTCGACCCTGGAGCTCGATCGATTCGCCGAGGAATTCATTCGGGCGCATGAGGGAGCGGTCCCGGTCTTCAAGGGGCTGTATGGGTTTCCGGGGTCACTCTGCACGTCGATCAACGAAGAGGTCGTGCACGGCATCCCGTCGGCGAAACGAGTTCTCGCTCCGGGCGACCTGATTTCGATCGATGTGGGCGTGAAGCGGGACGGGTGGTGCTCGGACGCGGCGCGAACCTTTGCCGTGGGTGAGGTTGACGAGGAGACGGAACGGCTCCTCGAGGTCACGCGGGAGGCGCTGAAAGAGGCGATCCGGGCCGCGGTCCCCGGGGGACACGTGGGAGACATCGGGCACGCTGTAGAGGGGGTCGTCGAAGGGACGGGGTTTCGCATCATCCGGGACCTGGTGGGGCATGGCGTTGGACGACAGGTGCATGAGGAGCCCCAGGTACCGAACCTCGGAACGCCCGGGACGGGTCCCCAGCTCCGGGAGGGGATGGTCCTGGCGATCGAACCGATGATAGCCGTCGGCACGCACCGGATCCGGACCCTCTCGGACCGATGGACGATGGTCACGGCGGACGGCTCGCGGTCGGCGCATTTCGAGCACACGGTGGCGGTTACGGGCGACGGCCCGCGGATCCTGACCGCCGAGCCCTCCCCCGTTCCGGCGGGGTGAGACCGGGGGGGCCTCGAGAACGTCGGGGCATCCTTGAGGGCATGCGGCCTGGGGATTATACTTCTAAGCTCTACAATGAACGCCTGGCGAGGTCCCGATGAAGGTGCGCACAAGTGTCCGACCGATCTGCGAACACTGCAAAGTCGTTCGCCGTGCTGGTGTCGTGCGGATTATCTGCAAGCGGAACCCCCGCCACAAGCAGCGTCAGGGCTGAGGCACGCCGTCTCGGCGCCCTGCTGAAGTTCAGGAGACCCAATGGCACGCATCGCGGGAGTTGACCTCCCTCGCAACAAGCGAATCGAGATCGCGCTGACCTATATCTTCGGGATCGGGCGGCCTCGTTCGAACGAGATTCTCGAGGCGGCTGGGATCAGCCCGGACACGCGCACTCAGGACCTCACGGACGACGACATCGCCCGGCTCCGTCGCGAGATCGAGTCGAAATTCAAGGTCGAGGGAGCGCTCCGTACCGAGACCTCGATGAACATCAAGCGGTTGATGGACATCGGGTGTTATCGGGGCGTCCGGCACCGGCGGGGCTTGCCGGTGCGCGGACAGCGGACCAGCACCAACGCGCGCACCCACAAGGGGAAGCGCCGCGCGATCGCGGGAAAGAAGAAGGCGCCGAAGAAGTAGGTCGCCGGAGAGTCCGGTGGCCGCTTGGCCGTCCAAATTTGAGGGGGTGGGGGTTTGACCACGACGGGTCCAGGTGAAGCGAAGCCGACGACGCGCGGAAAGCGGTCGAAGCGCGTGGTCGAGGCGGAGGGGGTCGTCCACATCAAGGCGACCTTCAACAACACGATCGTGACGATTGCCGACAGTAAGGGCGACGTCGTCACCTGGTCGAGCGCCGGAAAGGCGGGGTTCAAGGGCTCGAAGAAGTCCACTCCCTTCGCCGCCACGATGGCCGCCGAGCAGGCCGGGCGGGACGCTTATGCCCTCGGCGTGCGGCGCGTGCACGTGCGCGTCCAGGGTCCGGGCTCGGGGCGGGAGTCGGCGATTTCCGCCCTCGCTACGGCCGGTCTTCATGTGAAGTCCATCGAGGACGTGACTCCGCTCCCGCACAACGGCTGCCGCCCGCCGAAAAAACGGCGCGTTTAGCGGGTCGCTGAACCCTCACTCCGAACTTCGCTCGATCGCACAAGGTGCCTGATGGCTCGTCATACTGGATCGGCCTGTAAGCTCTGCCGCCGCGAGGGACAGAAGCTTTTCCTGAAGGGGCAGAAGTGCTACACGGAGAAGTGTCCCGTGGACCGCCGCGCGTATCCGCCGGGCCAGCACGGCCCCGCGCAGGCGCGTCGTCGCAAGCAGTCCGAGTACGCGGTGCAGCTTCGCGAAAAGCAGAAGGTGAAGCGGATGTACGGGCTGCAAGAGCGGCAGTTCCGGAATCTCTTCCAAAAAGCGAGCCAGCAGGGCGGAGTTACCGGCGAGAACCTTCTCGTTGCGCTCGAAACCCGGCTGGACAACGTTGTTTTCCGCCTCGGCCTCGCGTCGAGCCGGAATCAGGCGCGCCAGTTGGTGCGGCACCGCCATGTCGAAGTCAACGGAGAGCTCGTGGACATCCCGAGTTATCACCTTCGTGCGGGGGATGACGTTTCCGTGCGGAGCGCGTCACGGGATCTCGACCCCGTCGCCGTGAGCCTTGGGCTGAGGACGCGCCCGAAGCTTCCGGAGTGGCTGACGCTCGATGAAAAGAACCGCGTGGCCCGCATCGTGAGGGCGCCCACCAGGGCCGACATCCCGATGGAGGTCGAGGAGCAGCTCATCGTGGAGCTTTACTCCAAGTAACCCGAACCCCCCGCGCCGCAGGCATGGAGGAGATGGTGGACATTGATCTGACCGGACTGGTTCTTCCCGAAAAGGTAGAAACCGTCCAGATGTCGGAGGACGGAAGGATCGGGGAGTTCCTCGTCGAACCGCTCGAGCGGGGCTACGGACACACGTTGGGGAATTCTGTCCGGCGCGTGCTTCTCTCGTCCCTGCGGGGTGCGGCGGCCTGGGCCTTCCGAATCGAGGGAGTGGTACACGAGCACCAGACGATCCCCGGAGTCGTGGAGGACGTGCACCAGGTCATCCAGAACATCAAGGCGCTCATCGTCGTGCTCGACGATGACGTGGACGAGGTCACTCTCGAGATCAAGACGAAAAAGGCCGGCGCGATCACCGGCGCCAGCATTCAGCCGAAGTCGGGCGTGCGGGTCCTGGATCCGGAGCACCACATCCTCACGCTTCAGGAGTCGCGCGACTTCCGAATGGAGATCCGGATCGACAAGGGACGGGGCTTCGTCCTGGCGGATCAGCACACGGTCGAAAAGGGCTCGCCGGTGGACCTCGTGTGCGTGGACTCGATCTACAATCCGGTCCGGCGCGCCAACTTTCAGGTCCTCGAGACCCGGGTCGGGCAGCGAACCGACTTCGACCGGCTGACCTTCTTCGTAGAGACTGACGGCTCGGTCAGCCCGGAACAGGCTCTGGCGGCCGCTGGCATGCTCCTGCGCAAACACCTCGAATACCTCCTCTTTTTCGGCGGAGAAGATCTCCCGCGTCCGGCTCCTCAGGGTGCGAGCCCCGTTCCGGAGTCGGTGCAGGATCTCTTCGGACGGCCGATCGAGGATCTCGCGGAGCTCAGCGTGCGTTCCCGGAACTCTCTCCAGAAGGAGAACATCCGGACGCTCGGAGAGTTGATCCAGAAGACCGAGGAAGAGATGCTCGGAATCGAGAACTTCGGGAAGAAGTCGCTGAAGGAGATCCAGGACTTCCTCGCGGAACACGACCTCCGCTTCGGAATGCGCATCACCGAACGGGACGACGGGCAGTTCTTTTTTGTGGACGAGGACGGTGCGGCGCTGCCGGTTCAGGCCGAAGACGAGTAGAGACGCCGCCGCGGGCGGACGAATAATTGGAGGCTCCCCTTTGGGGGGCTCGACGGAGGGAAAACGACCATGCGGCACCGGAAAACCGGCCGACAGCTTTCACGCACGGTGTCCCACCGGCGCGCGACGCTCCGGAATCTGGCTATAAGCCTGTTCCGGCACGAGCGGATCGAAACGACTACGGCGAAGGCGAAAGAGCTCCGCCCTTACGCCGAGCGGCTGATCACGCTCGCGCGCCAGGGAGACCTGCACGCGCGGCGACGGGCGGGGCGGCACATCCACGACCGGGATGTGCTCGGGAAGCTCTTCGACGAGCTCGGTCCGCGTTTCCAGGAGCGTCCCGGCGGATACACCCGCATCCTGAAGCTCGGGCATCGCCGGGGCGACGCCGCGGAGATGGCCTTGATCGAGCTCGTGGATCGGGCCGACGGGTAACCGACAAGCCTAACAAGCGGGAACCGGAGAGGGGACTATGGCGAAGCAGAGTGGCGGAGTGTTCGGCACCGTCTCGATGATCGTGGCCTTCGTGGTGATGGGGCTCTTTCTTTATTGGCTCTCGATCGTCTCGGAGCCGTCCGAGGTCGCGGTGGCGGAGGAAGGCGAGGCGATGCCGTCGCCCGCGGTTTCGCTCGGCCAGTTCGCGATGAACCCGATGGCATACATGAATACGCCTGCGGACCTCGACGGGGTCGAGGTGCAGGAGATCATCGGTGCCCAGGCCTTTTTCTTCGCGCTGCCGGACGGATCGCCCTATCTCGTGAGGCTTCCGGCTCCCACGGGGACCCCGGGGATCCAGGTCGCCCCGGGGGACCGGACACGGGTGACTGGGCAGGTGGTGGTGATGACGGATAGCGTGCTTCAGGCATGGGACGCCGAGGGAGTCTTCACCAACCCGGCCCATCGGATGGCGGTCGGCTCGGTCCCGAGCTTTCTCGCGGCGCAGACGATTCAGGTGACGCAACCGGCCGGTGCCGCCCCGGCGCCTGCGGGCACGAATTAAGAGGATAGAATGGCACGAGTCTGCTACGTTTGCGGGAAGGGACCGGGGAGTGGAAACCGGGTCAGCCACGCGAACAACAAGACGAGGCGGCGCTGGCTCCCCAATATTCAGCCCGTGAAGATCGTGGACGCCGCGGGCGAGCGGCGCCGCGTTCGGGTCTGTACCTCGTGTATCTCGGCCGGAAAGGTGAAGCGCGCCCCCGCGCTGAACCCGTTGGGAGACCGGGACTGACGGTTCGGCCGGGTTCCCCCTCCGAGACTCTCAGAGACCTTCGGGTCGCCGTCACTCGGGCCCGCTCGGGCTCCTCCGAGGACCGGCTTTCGGTCCTCCTCCGGGCGCGCGGCGCCCGACCCCTGCATTACGCTCTGACCCGCACCCTTCCCGCGACCGACCCGCCGGGGCTACACGCCGCCGTGTCCGGGTTCTTCGACTTCGACTGGGTGGTCGTCACCTCGGCCCGCACCGTGGAGCCGCTTTCCGAGGCACTCTCGAGTGCCGGGATCTCCCCCGCCGGCATCGGCGCGTCCTCCCTTCGAATTTGCGCCGTGGGACCGGCCACGGCGGCCGCGCTCCGGGAGGCGGGCTTTCCGGTCCACCTCGTTCCGGATCGCTTTCGGGCGGAAGGGATCGTTGCGGCACTGCGAGAAGAGGGTGGAGGCCGTGGGCTCCGCATTCTTTTTCCCCGCGCCGAGGAGGGGAGCGACACGATTCCCGGGGAGCTCTCGGAGGCGGGATTTTCGGTGGAGGTCGTCACGGCGTACGAGACGGCGCCCGACGAGGCCGAGGCCGCCCGCCTCGGCGCGGACGTGGCCGCCGGGAAGATCGATCTGTTGACCTTCACGGCCGGGTCCGCGGCCCGGAGCTTCGCCGCCAGCTGGGGCGCCCGGAGATCTCTCCCCCCGGGCGTGGGAGTCGTTGCGATCGGGCCCGCGACCGCCGGGGCCCTCGAACGCCTGGGAATTCCCCCCCAGGAGATCGCCGACCCCCACACGCTGGAGGGGGTGGTCGCGGGGGCCGAGAGATGGGCGCGCGCGAGGACCCAGGGGCCTTGAAACACCGCATCAACGCGATTCCACGCGTTGCCCGCCCTTCTTCCCTCCGCGATATTCCCGGCCGCCCGGGGGGGCCGTATCGGTGTGGGCTCGATCGCCGGACGAACTACGCAAAGGAAGCGCCGAATGGCCAAGTCCTCACTCGCCGACCGTTTCGGCGGCGACGACGTGATTTTCGGGGTGTTGGGGTTGGGCTACGTCGGCCTTCCCCTCGCGGTGGAAATCGGGAAGAGCGGGTGCCGCGTCATCGCGTTCGACGTGAAGAAGGACGTGGTGCAGGGGATCCAGGAGGGGCGGAGCCACATCCAGGACGTTCCCTCCGAGGAGGTGGCCGCGCTTCGAGAGGCGGGACTCCTCGAGGCGACCGACGACATGGCCCGCCTCGGGGAGGCGTCCGTCATCTCGATCTGCGTTCCAACCCCGCTTTCGAAGACGAGGGACCCTGACATCTCCTATATCCTCGCGGCGGGGCAAGCCGTGGCGGCGACGCTTCGCCCGGGCCAGCTCATCGTCCTCGAATCCACGACCTATCCGGGGACGACGAGGGACGTCCTCCTCCCCCTCTTCGAGGCTCGGGGGCTCCAGGTCGGGAAGGACTTCTACCTCAGCTTCTCTCCCGAGCGGATAGATCCGGGGAATCCCGCCTGGGGAACGCGGAACACCCCGAAGGTCATCGGGGGGATCACTCCGGCCTGCCTCGAGGCCGGCCTGGCGGCGTACCGGCGTTTCATCGAGACGATGGTCCCGGTCTCCTCCCCGGAGGCCGCGGAGATGGTGAAGATCCTCGAAAACACCTTCCGGGCGGTCAACATCGCCCTCGTGAACGAAACGGCTCAGATCGCCGACCGCCTCGGGGTGGACATCTGGGAGGTCGTGGACGCGGCGGCCACGAAACCCTTCGGATTCATGCGCTTCACTCCGGGTCCCGGCCTCGGGGGACACTGCATCCCGGTGGACCCGCACTATCTGTCCTGGAAGATGCGCACTCTCGATTATCGGACGCGCTTCATCGAGCTCGCGTCCGAGATCAACGCGGAGATGCCTCACTTCATGGTGGGCAAGGTCCGCGAGGCGCTGAACCGCGAACGAAAGGCGGTGAACGGCTCGCGCATCCTCCTTCTCGGCGTGGCGTACAAGAAGGATATTGACGACATCCGCGAGTCGCCGGCCCTCGAGATCATAAAGGATCTCGAGCGCGAGGGGGCGGAGGTCCTCTTCCATGACCCGTATATCGAGTCGTACGAGGATGACGGGAAGCGCTGGACGGGGGTCCCGCTCACCGATGAGGTACTCCGGTCCGCCGATGCCGTGCTGCTCGTAACGGATCACTCGAGCTTCGATCTGGGGCGCATTCTCGAGCACTCCAGGGTCCTGGTGGACTCGAGGAATGCGACCGCCAAGGTGACCGGCGAACAGGTGGGGGGGCGTGCGCCGCGGTGGATTGTGAAGGGGAGGGAGGCGCCTCGCTAAGGACTCGGCTTCCCTTTTCGCTCGATGATCTCACGGCGATCGTGCGTCGTACCGGCGAGGAGGTCCTGCGCCACTCCCCGACCCTTCCGACGGAAGAGAAGGGGGACGGGTCTCCCCTGACCGTCGCCGACCGGGCCGCACACCTCACCCTCGAGCGTGAATTGGGCACGCTCCTTCCGGGGACCCCATGCCTCTCCGAAGAGTCGGACCCGGAAGCGATCCGGGACCGGGCGAACTGGGATCGTTTCTGGCTCGTGGATCCCGTGGACGGCACCAAGGAGTTCCTGAAGGGAACGGGGGAATTCACGGTGAACGTCGCTTTCGTGGAGGGGGGACGGCCGATCGCCGGGATCGTTCACGCCCCTGCCCTGGGCCGGACCTTCAGGGGCGCGGAGGGGTGGGGCGCGGAGGCCGCGGAAGGCGACGACGCGTTTCGCGCGATCAGCTCCCGGCGCTTCCGGGCCGGGCGCCCCGTGTTGGTCGCGAGCCGCGACCACGCCGGGCCCGGGGTGAAGGCGCTCGCAGGGGCGCTCGGGGACAACGTGGAATTCACCAGCATGGGGAGCTCCCTAAAGTTCTGTCTCCTCGCCGAGGGGAAGGCGGACCTCTACTTCCGGGACCGTCCCACCATGGAGTGGGATACGGGAGCCGCCCAGAGTGTGCTCGAGGCGGCGGGCGGACGGGTGTTCACCTTGGACGGCGCGAGCTCCGGGGGCACGCTGCGTTACAACAAGGAGACCCTGACGAACTTGCCCTTCCTCGCCGTCGGGGACCCGGCGGGCCCGTGGCGCGACCTCCTGGGGCGCGCGGGGCTGGCACCACGATGAAGGGATAGCGATGAAGCAACGCGTACAGGGGCACCTGAGGGCCCTCGAAAACGAGGCGGTCCACGTCTTCCGTGAGGTCGCGGCCCAGTTCGACCGGCCGATTCTCCTCTTTTCCGGGGGAAAGGACTCGATCGTGATGGCCTGGCTCGCCCGTAAGGCCTTCCATCCGGCCCCGATACCCTTTCCCCTCCTCCATGTGGACACGGGGCACAACTTTCCCGAGACGATCGAATTCAGGGACCGCTTTGTGGCCGAGATGGAGGCCGAGCTCGTCGTCCGCTACGTGCAGGATTCCATCGACCAGGGAAGGGCGAAAGAAGAGAAGGGTCCCGAGGCGAGTCGGAACGCGCTCCAGACGGTCACCCTCCTCGACGCGCTGAGGGAGCTCCAGGTGGACGCCGCGCTCGGGGGAGCCCGTCGCGACGAGGAAAAGGCACGCGCGAAGGAGCGTTTTTTTTCCCACCGCGACCGCTTCGGCCAGTGGGACCCGAAAAACCAGCGCCCCGAGCTCTGGAGCCTCTACAATGGGAAAAAGAACCCAGGCGAGCACTTCCGTGTCTTTCCCCTGTCGAACTGGACCGAGCTCGACATTTGGCAGTACATCCGGCACGAGGACCTTCCGATTCCCTCCCTCTACTTTGCGCACGAGCGGGCCCTCGTCCGTCGAAATGGGATGCTTCTCGCACGCACCGAATTCATCCGGGTGCTCACGACCGACGAGGAGGTGCGGACGCGCGTGCGCTTTCGCACGATCGGCGATGCGACCTGCACCGGTGCCGTCGAATCCGCGGCGGGGACGGTGGACGAGATCATCCAGGAGACCTCCGTGGCCCGCGTCACCGAGCGGGGCGGGCGGAGTGACGACAAGCGTTCCGAGGCCGCGATGGAAGACCGGAAGCGGGAGGGGTACTTCTGATGTCCTCCCCCAGAGTTTACGCCGAGACGGAACTCCTCCGGTTCACGACGGCCGGGAGCGTGGACGATGGGAAAAGCACCCTCATCGGCCGCCTCCTCCACGACACCAAATCCATCTTCGAAGATCAGATGGAGCAGATCGAGGGGGCGAGCCGGCGCCTTGGGGAAGAAAGGGTGAACCTCGCTCTCCTCACCGACGGGCTCCGGGCCGAGCGGGAGCAGAAAATCACGATCGACGTCGCGTACCGCTATTTCGCGACGCCGAAGCGGAAGTTCATCATCGCGGATACGCCGGGGCACGTGCAGTACACGAGAAACATGGTCACCGGCGCCTCGACCGCCGAGCTGGCGGTCATCCTCGTGGACGCACGAAAGGGAGTGCTGACGCAGTCGCGGCGGCACGCCTTCATCACCTCCCTCCTGGGGATCCCGCACGTCATCGTCGCGGTGAACAAGATGGACCTCGTGGGCTACTCCGAGGAGGTCTATGACCAGATCCGCGCCGAATTCCGCGAGTTCGCGACCAAACTCACGGTCAAGGATATCTCCTACGTCCCGATCAGCGCGCTCGAGGGCGACAACGTCGTGGACTGGTCCAACCGGATGCCCTGGTACAAGGGGGGCTCGCTCCTCCACAAGCTGGAAAACGTCAGCGTCGGGGCGCGCCGGAACCAGATCGACTTCCGCTTTCCGGTGCAGTACGTCCTGCGCCCGCATCAAAACTTCCGAGGATACGCCGGAACCGTGGCGTCGGGCTCCATCGGCCCGGGTGAAGAGGTTCTCGTTCTCCCCTCCGGGATGCGAACCCGCGTGCGCACCGTGGAGACCTATGAGGGCGTGACGCAGGAGGCGCGAGCCGGGGAAGCCGTCGTCCTCACCATGGAGGACGAGGTGGATATCTCCCGGGGCGACATGGTCGTCCGGAAGAAAAATCTCCCCGAGCTCGGCAATCGTTTCGAGGCTTACCTCTGCTGGATGAATGAAGAGGAGATGGAGCCGGCCCGTCCGTATCTCCTCCTTCACACGACCCGGCAGGTGCAAGCCTTCGTGGACAAGGTCGAGTACCGGGTGGACGTGGACACGCTTCACCGCGAGAAGACCCGGACACTCGGCCTGAACGAGATCGGGCGGGTGGAAATCTCGACGTCGAAGCCCCTCTTTTTCGACTCCTACCAGATCAACATCCAGACGGGGAGCTTCGTCCTCGTGGATCCGCACACCAATGTCACGGTTGCGGCCGGGATGATCCGAGGCATGGTGCGACGGTTGGATCTCGAAGGGGAAGATTCTCCAAAATCCGGCCGACCGGTCTCGCCGAACGTCGTCTGGCAGGCCTGGAACATCCCGCGGGAGGAGCGGGAGCTCCGAAACGTGAACCGGGCGGCAGTTCTCTGGCTGACAGGTCTTTCCGGTGCCGGAAAGACCACGATCGCGCGCGAATTGGAACGCCGCCTCTTCGAGCGGGGCGTGCGGACCATGCTCCTCGATGGGGACCAGATCCGGCACGGGCTTTGCGGAGACCTGGCCTTCAGTCCTCGCGACCGGGTGGAGAACATCCGACGGGCCGGTGAGGTCGCGAAGCTCTTCTTCGAACATGGGAATCTCGTACTTTGCACGTTCGTATCGCCGTACCGGGAAGGGCGCGACAACCTCCGGAAGCTCTTCCCGGAGGGACGGTTCCTGGAGATCTGGGTGCATGCGCCGCTCGAAGAGCTTCGAAAGCGAGATCCCAAGGGGCTCTACCGGCTGGAGGCGGAGGGGCGGCTCGGAAACCTCTCCGGGAGCCGCGGACCGTACGAACCGCCCGAAAAGCCCGAGATGGAGCTCGACACCTCATCGATCCAGGTCGAAGAGGCCGTGGATCGCATCGTGGACCGACTCGTCCAAGACGGACTAGTACCCCCGGGATGACCTCGTCCTGTCGTATCCGTCGCGGCGCCGGGGGGGCGGGTGCCGTCGCGTTGTCGGAGCGGTCCCAGTCAGGTAGGTTTTCGCCCATCCTTCGTTCTCGATCCCATTCGAACGCCTCATGAAAGTCACCATCGTCGGAACCGGATACGTTGGACTTGTCGCGGGTGCGTGCCTCGCGGAGACGGGGAATGACGTCACCTGCGTGGATTCGGTCGCGGAAAAAGTGAAGGCCCTCTCGGAGGGCAAGGTCCCCATCCACGAGCCGGGTCTCGACCCGCTCGTCGAGCAGAACCTTCAGGAGGGACGCCTTCGCTTCACAACCGAGATCGGGGACGCCGTCCGCGCGGCGGAGGTGATCTTCATCGCCGTGGGGACGCCCGAACGTGAAGATGGGTCCGCCGATCTCCAGCACGTGCTCGCCGTCGCACGGTCCATCGGCGACCACATGAATGGCGAAAAGGTCGTCGTGACGAAAAGCACGGTCCCGGTCGGGACGGCGCGCCTCGTCCGCCGGGAGATCGAGGCCCGCACCTCCCATCCCGTCCACGTCTGCTCGAATCCGGAGTTCCTCAAGGAGGGAGCCGCGGTCGAGGACTTCATGAAACCCGACCGCGTGGTTCTCGGGGTGGAGAGCGAGCGGGCTCGCGCGACGCTGGAGGAGCTTTACGCCCCCTTCGTCCGGACGGGGAATCCGATCCTGTTCATGGACGTGGCTTCCGCCGAGATCACCAAGTACGCCGCCAACGCGATGCTCGCGACCCGGATCAGCTTCATGAACCTCATGGCGCGCCTCTGCGAGGTCACGGGCGCCGACGTGGATCGAGTGCGCCATGGCGTAGGGAGCGACTCGCGGATCGGACAGGCCTTTCTCTTCCCCGGGATAGGGTACGGCGGGTCTTGTTTTCCGAAGGACGTGAAGGCCCTGCTCAAGACGCTCAGCGAAATGGAGCAGGAAGGGGGCCTCCTCGACGCGGTGGAGCGGGTGAACCACGACCAGAAGCGGCTCCTCGTGGACCGAGCCGTGCAACGATTCGGCGAGGACCTTTCGGGGCGTACCTTCGCGGTATGGGGGCTGGCCTTCAAGCCGGGAACCGACGACATGCGCGAGGCGCCGAGCCTTGTCGTCATCGAGGGACTGCTCGCCCGGGGCGCGCGCGTTCGGGCCCACGATCCGGTGGCGATGGATCGCGCCCGCTCGATCCTGGGGGAGCGAATCGAGTTCAAGGAGCACAACTACGATTGCCTCGAAGGAGCCGACGCGCTTTTCATCTGCACCGAGTGGCAACCGTACCGGCGGCCGGACTTCGATCGGATGCGGGGGCGCTTGCGGCATTGCATCATCTTCGACGGGCGAAACCTTTACGAGCCCGCCCGCATGCGTGAGCTCGGCTTCGAATATCACTCGATCGGGAGGCCGGCCGTGCTCCCAGAAGCGCCGAAGGGGCCGCCGGCATGAGGGTTCTCATCACCGGTGCGGCGGGTTTCCTCGGGTCTCACCTGGTGGACCGCTTCCTCGCGGACGGCCACCGGGTCGTGGGTGTGGACAACTTCATCACCGGGCACCGGAGAAACCTCGAACACCTCGCGGACAATTCAAGCTTCTCCTTTATCGAGCACGACGTCTCGACACCTCTCCACCTGGCCGGGGAGTTGGACGGGATCCTCCACTTCGCGTCACCCGCGAGCCCGGTCGATTATCTCGAGCTTCCAATCCAGACCCTCAAGGTGGGAAGCCTAGGCACGCACAACATGCTCGGAATGGCGAGGGCGACAAACGCGCGCTTCCTCCTGGCCTCGACCTCGGAGGTTTATGGAGATCCTCAGGTCCATCCGCAACCGGAGAGTTATTGGGGAAACGTGAACCCGGTCGGGCCGCGCGGAGTGTATGACGAGGCGAAACGATTCGCGGAGGCGATCACGATGGCGTATCACCGCGCCCACGGGATCGATACGCGGATCGTGCGGATCTTCAACACCTATGGGACCCGGATGCGGCCGGGCGACGGGCGGGTCGTCTCGAACTTCATCGTACAGGCGCTCCGGGGGGAGCCGCTGTCCATCTATGGATCCGGCGAGCAGACGCGGTCCTTTTGTTTCGTGGACGACCTCGTGGAGGGGATCACGCGACTCTTCCACGCCTCGGGTTCGGACCCCGTGAACCTGGGGAACCCCAACGAGTTTACGGTGGCGGAGCTTGCGAGGGTGATCGTCGAGGAAACGGCCAGCGCCTCGGAGATCCGATATTACCCGCTTCCGGTGGACGATCCCAAGGTGCGGCGCCCCGACATCTCACGGGCCCGCGCCCTCCTGGGGTGGGAGCCCAAAGTGGAGCTCACCGAAGGAATTCGCCGAACCGTACCCTGGTTTCGCGCTCTCGTCGAGACTGGAAACGCGCGCGCCCGGACTCTTCAGTAACCCGGGAGCGGGGAGCCGCAGGGCGAGCGGGCCGGCGTCAGGAGGCGCCGCCGAAACAGATCGTACGGCGGCCGGAGACGATGATCTGGTGTTCCACATGCGCCTTCACTGCGCGCGCGAGCACGATCCGCTCCACATCGCGTCCGATTCGGCGCAGCTCCTCGGGGGTGTGCTCGTGCGTGACCCTCTCCACACCCTGCTCGATGATCGGCCCCTCGTCGAGCTCTTCCGTGACGTAGTGCGCCGTGGCCCCGATCATCTTCACGCCGCGGGCATACGCGCGTTCGTAGGGATTTCCCCCCTGGAAGGCTGGAAGGAAGGCGTGGTGGATGTTGATGATCCGGCCGCGATAGGGCGCCACGACGTTCGCCGTGAGGACCTGCATGTACCTCGCGAGCACGACCAGGTCAATGTGATACCGGCGAAGGAGCTCCTGAAGGCGCTCCTCTTGCTCCGCGCGTGAATCAGGCGTCACCGGAAGAAAGTGGAAGGGGATGCGAAAGCGGTCCGCCACACCTTCGAGCGTGGCGTGGTTGCTGATAATCACGGGGATCTCGCACCGGAGCTCGCCCTCCTCCTTTCGGAGGAGGAGATCGTAGAGGCAGTGCGGCGCGGTGGTCACCAGGACGGCGATCCGCTGGACGTAGTCCGTGTAATGGACGGACCACTCCATCTCCAGCTCCCCGGCGAAGGCGGCGAAGTCTTCTTCAAGCTCCTTTCGCGAGGTTCCGAGGTCCTCGAGGCTGAGTTTCATGCGCATGTAAAAGTGCCGATCCTCCGGGTCCACGTATTGCTGGCAGTGGAGGAGGTTGAAGCCTCGCTTGTAAAAGAAGTTGCTCGTGGAGGCCACGAGACCCTTCCGGTCGGGGCAGTCAATGAGGAAGACGATGGCGGACATCCGGCACAACCCCCTGGAAACAAATGAGGCGCGACCGAGGGGGCCTCGCGGCACTTCGGAGCGCGCGCACGGAGGGTACGTGGACCAGGGAAGGGAATCAAGGCTCTGGAATGGCTTCAGGAATGGCTGCGAACGGAATCGTCGTCGAGGGTCCGGCGCCCTCAGGACCAAAGTGAGGGCCGGAGGTGTTTCACTCCCGCGAAGGGGCCGGCGGTCCCCCTCCAAACCAGAACGGAGGCCTCCACGATGCTCGAAGACGCGAACGATGGTTGGACCCCCGGTCCTTCTCCGGGCCGGCAGGGCTTCGCTTTCAACCTGAAACATCTGATCGCACGTGGGAGAGCGGCGTGGGAGCGGGACGATTACGCTTCTGCGCTCGCTGACTTCGAGGAGATCCTCGCCGCTAATCCCGACTTTCCCGATGTCCGGAATTGGGCGGGGGTCTGCAGGGCGATGTTGGGGCACCCGGACAGGGCGCTCGACGAGTTCGACCAGGCGATTCGGCTGAATCCACGGTATGCCGATGCCCATCTGAACCGCGTCGTGATCCTGAGCGAGCTCGGGCGCTCCGATGAGGCCGGCGAGTCGGTGGATCGGCTCCGCGAGCTCGATGCGGCGGCGGACGACTCGTTCCCGGCGGAACTCGGAAACCGGATCGCCGTGGACCACTCCCGGCTTGGAGACCTCTACATGCAGGCGGGGCGCGCCGAGGACGCGGTGGAAGAGTACCGGAAGGCGCTCGAAATCCGACCCTGGTTCGTGGACATCCGGAATCGGCTCGCCCAGGGATTCGTCGCGATGGGAGAGCTCGAAGACGCGGTGGACGAGCTGACGCTCGTGCTCGCGGAACACCCTTCCTTTCTCGACGCCCGGGTGCGGCTCGGCGCGCTTCTCCTTCGGATGGGGCGACGCGACGACGCGATCGCCGAGTGGCGGCGCTGCCTGGAGATGGACCCTCATGACCGGCGGTCGCGCGCCTACCTGATCTCGGCGGGAGTCCAGTTCGACGAGGTCGAGGTATCACCGGTATGACCGGACTCCTTCGCAAGCTCCGCCGCGGAGCCCGGAAAACTCGGGTTACCATGCTGCTCCTCCTCGGGGCGATTCCGCTCGTGGCATGCGGCGGATCAGGATCCGAGGAAGGCGCGATGCGCCGGGGCGACCAGGCGTTCGCGAGGGGCGATCTCCCGGAGGCACTCGCCGAGTACCGCCTCGGGCTGCGCCAGGGCGATCGAACCGTCGAGCTCCTGGTGCGAGCGGCGCACGCGTACGCGCGTTCCGGACGGATCGAGGAGGCGCGCGCGCATTACGCGGAGGCGGTGGCGCTCGATTCGGCCGTCGCGAACCTGGCCGCTTCGGACTTGCTCCGGGTGGCGGGGGAAGCCGTGGCACGGGACGACGGGATCGCGGCCGCGACCGCTTACGAAGCCGCGATGGAGATCCGCCCGGGGGTCAGCCTGTCGGGGGTCGCCCTCCCGCTCGCGAGACATTTCGCGCGCAGGGGCCAATACGGGCAGGCGGTCCCTTTCTTCGAGAAGGCCGTTCTCGAAGCGGCGTCGTCGCCGGACGTCGTCTACGAGATGGCACGGGCACACCGCGAGCTCGGCGATTGCGAGCGCGCTCTGATCTTCTTCGAGCAGGCTAGAAACGGACTTCGGCGTGACCTCCTTTCGGAGCTGGACTACTACGTCGGGGACTGTTCGACCGAGCTCGCCCGCGCGGCTCAGATGAATGGGGACACCGAGGAGGCGCTCCGGATGTATCAGAACACGATCTCGATCGGCGAGCCCCGAAGAAATGTGGCGCCCGCCTGGTTCGAGATCGCGGAGATTCTCGCCGCGAGGGGCGAGTGCGCGGCCGCCGTCCGGGCCTTCGAAAACGTCATCGAGGTCCTGCGCCAGGACCAGGCGACGGGAGCCCTCTGGGACCGGGCGCGCGATCGGATAGACCAGATCCGTTTTGGCCGTGGCACTGACGGGCCCTGCTGACCCCGCTGTTTCGGGACCGCTCCTTTCCCAACCTCTCCCCCGGTTCTCCCACGAAGGCCAGATGCGCGTTCCCCTCCTCGACCTGAAAGCCCAGCATGAGACGATCAGGGACGAGGTGTCGGATGCGGTCTCGCGTGTGGTCGAGTCCCAGGGCTTCGTCCTGGGCCCGGAAGTCGAGGGTCTGGAGAAGGAGATGGCCGCCTTCCTGAACGTCCCCTGCACGATCGGGTGCGCCTCGGGGACGGACGCACTGCTTCTCCCCCTCCGGGCCATGGACCCGAGGCCCGGCGACGAGGCGATCGTCCCGGCCTTCACCTTCTTCGCGACCGCGGGCGCGGCCTGGAACGCGGGGTTCCGGCCCGCCTTCTGCGATGTGGATGCCGAGTCCTTCAACGTGACGCTCGAGACCGTCGAGGCGGCCTGGTCCGATCGGACACGCGCCGTCGTTCCCGTGCATCTCTTTGGCGAAATGGCCGCGATGGCGGGACTCGTACAGGTCTCGAAAACTCGAGGGGCCTTCGTCCTCGAGGATGCCGCGCAGGCGATCGGGGCGCGAAGGAGGGAAGACGGCCCGGGCTCCCGGGATGGATGGGTCATGGCCGGAGCGGCCGGCGACGCCGGGGCCTTCTCCTTTTTCCCGACGAAGAACCTCGGCGGGTTCGGCGACGGCGGCCTCATCTCGACGCACCACCCGGAGCTCGCCGACAAGGTCGCGAAGCTTCGGGTCCACGGGGGACGGCAGATGTACCATCACGAAATGGTGGGGACGAACTCCAGGCTGGACGCGCTTCAGGCGGCCGTGCTTCGCGTCAAGCTGGGGCACCTCGAGCGATGGACGGAGGGCCGCAGGCGAAACGCCGCTTCGTACGGGGATGCCCTTGCCGATGTTGCGGAAGTTTTCCTCCCCAAGGAGTCCGCCGGGACATTCCACGTCTATAATCAGTATACAATTCGCGCGGAGCGCCGGGACGCCCTCCGCGGGTTTCTCCAGGAGCGTGGCATCGGAACGGGCGTGTATTATCCGGTTCCTCTGCACCTCCAACCCTGTTTCGCGGAGCTGGGCGGACGACCGGGGACTTTCCCCGTCGCCGAGCGGCTCTGCGAAGAAGTCCTGTCCCTTCCGATCTTTCCGGAGCTCGGAGAAGACCGCCTGGCGCAGGTTTCCGACGCGATCCGGGACTTCTACGGACGATGACGGAGTAATCGAAACAAGAGGGGGGGACCGCCGCCAAGGGCTGCCCCAGGGGCCGCCCCTAAGGGGCTGGAGGTTGATTCCGGAGGGTGCTGCGACCAGACTTCCGGGCTTCCCCGGAAGGCCCCGGCCGCGGAGGAAGGGGCCCGTGGGGTGGGCCGAATGACGAAAACGGGGTACGGGCGCGAGGGCGATGAGATGGGCCACGGGAGAGCGATGAGCGGATCAGGCGGTCGGAAAACCCCTGAGGTGGGGCGGGGCCCCGAACTGGGGCGGGTGTCCCCCAGCGGCGAGGGGGGGCTCCCCGTCCGGGTTTCGCCTGACGCGCCGACTCGCCGGTCGAGCCGGGGCCTTAGTCTCTTCGCGTTGGCGGTGGTGCTTTTGCCCCTGTCGTGCGCCTCGGCGATCCGGTTCGCCGGCCTCGGGGCGGAAGAGCTCTACTCGACCGGAGTCGCTGCCTTCGAGGAGGAGGATTGGGACGCCGCCATCGAGGCCTTCGGCCTCCTGGTCCGGGAGTCGCCCGGTCACCCGCGCAATCCCGAGGCCCGCATCTATACGGCCCGCGCCCACGCGGCGCGTGAGGAGTTCATCACCGCGGCGGCAGAGTACGAAACCTTTCTCCAGCAGCACCCGGGCCACGGGTTGGCGCCGGAGGCCTCGCTCGGGATCTGTCGGGCATACGCCGAGCTCTCGCCGATCCCGGCGAGGGACCAGACCTACACGCGCGAGGCGATCCAGGCTTGCTCCGAGACTGCGCTCCAGTTCCGCGGTCTCAACGTGGCCGAGGAAGCCCAGGCCATCGGGGATGAGATGTGGCGGAAGCTGGCTGAAAAGGAGTACGAGGAGGGGCGCCAATATCACCAGCGTGGCGGTCTCGACTCCGCGATCCTCATCTACGAAGCGGTGGTGGACACCTATCCCGATACGCCCTGGGCTCCGCGGGCGCTCCTCGCGATGGTCCGGGCGTACCGCGAGTTGGGATGGGATGCCGAGGCCGAGGACGAGGCGGCGCGGCTCCTCCGCCTGTATCCCGCATCGGACGCGGCCCTCGAGCTCCAGCGGGAGCTTGGGGACGAGGACCCGTCCGCGGGGCTCTGACCGGGATGCCGGTGGGCCAGCGGCCTCGGAAGGCCGGAGTCTTCGGGGGGACCTACGACCCGATCCACGTCGGTCACCTCGTCACGGGAATCGAAGCGCTCGAGACTCTGGAACTCGACCTCCTCATTTTCGTTCCGGCGCTCCGCTCTCCCCACAAGCCGGACGCAACGCTGACTCCCGCGGAAGTGCGCCTGGACATGGTACGGGGCGCGGTCGAGGGATACCCCCGCCTCAGGGTGAGCGATCTCGAGCTTCGGCGTTCGGCTCCCTCGTACACCGTGGACACCCTCGCCGAGATGGCCACCTCCGAGCCGGACACGGAGATCACGCTCATCCTCGGGGTGGACCAGTGGCGGGCCTTCGGACGCTGGAAGGAACCGCGCGAGATCGTGCGCCTGGCCCGGATCGCGGTTCTCACCAGGGACGGCGAGCGCCCCTCGGAAAGCCTCCCGGAACTCGGGGACGGGCCACCTCCGGCCTTCCTCGAGATCCCGGTCACGCGGTTGGACGTGTCCTCCACACTGGTGCGCGAGCGGGTTCGCGCCCGCCGCTCCATCCGCTTCCTCGTGCCCGACCCCGTGGGGCGGATCATCGAGGCGAAGTCGCTGTACCGTTGAAGGACGAAGGCCCCGCCGCCCGGGCATCAAAGGCGTTGCCCTGCCGGGAAAGGGGGGCCAGCGGTAACTTTCAAGGGTTATGAACCTAAAGTCGCTTTTAAAGAAGGTCGTCGGCTCCCAGCACGAGCGGGAGGTGCGCAAGCTCCAGCCGCTCGTGGACGAGATCAACCAGCTCGCCGAGGAGTTTTCCGCCCTCTCCGACGACGAGCTCCAGGGAAAGACCGCGGAGTTTCGCGCCTACGTCGCCGAGCGGACCGCCTCCGTCGAGGAGCAGCTCCGCGCGGCCCGCCATGAAAAAGCCCAATCGTCGGACCTGGCCGAGCGGGAAGCCCTCGCCGTGCGCATCCAGGAGCTCGACGCCGAGCTGAACGACACGCTCGATGCGGCGCTCGACGAGCTCCTCCCCGAAGCGTTCGCGGCGGTCAAGGCGGCGTGCCGGAGGCTGGTCGGCCGGGAGGTCGTGGTCACCGGGCAACCGCTCGTCTGGGACATGGTCCCCTACGATGTGCAGCTCGTCGGCGCGATCGCGCTCCACCAGGGAACCGCGACCGAGATGGCGACGGGGGAGGGAAAGACCCTCGCCGCCACGATGCCGCTGTACCTGAACGCGCTCGCGGGCCGAGGCTCCCACCTCGTCACGGTGAACTCCTACCTGGCCGAGCGCGACGCCCAGTGGATGGGGAACGTCTACCGGGTGCTGGGCATGGAGGTCGGGGTCATAGACCTTCACCAGCCAGGGAGCGAAGAGCGGCGCGGCGCGTATCGCGCCGACATCACCTACGGAACGAACAACGAATACGGCTTCGACTATCTCCGCGACAACATGGTCCATTCGCTGGACCGGCGGGTCCAGCGCGGGCACCGGTACGCGATCATCGACGAAGTGGACTCCATCCTCATTGACGAAGCGCGAACTCCGCTCATCATCTCGGGCCCGGCGAGCCGGAACACGGAGACGGTCTATCGCCAGTTCCAACCCCTCGTGGGGAAGCTCTACCGTGAGCAAATGGAGATCGCCTCGAAGCTGATCGCGGACGCTGAAACCGCGCTAGAGGCGGGGGACGAATGGACGGCCTCGCAAAACCTTCTCTCCGTGAAGCGCGGAACACCGAAGCACCGGCGGCTCGTCAAGATGTTTTCGGACGACCCGTCCCTCCAGATGCTCGTGCAGAAGGCCGAGGCCGACCTCATGCGCGAGAAACGGCTCCACGAGCTGGACGAATACCTTCTCTTCGCGATGGACGAGAAGGGACACAACGTCCACCTCTCGGACCGGGGGATAGACCAGCTGAGCCCGGACGACGCGGACGCCTTCCTCATTCCGGACCTTTCGGAGGCAATCGGGCGGATCCAGGAGGACGAAGATCTCACCGCCGGCGAAAAACGCGACAGCATCGCCAAGTTGGAGGCGGAGTACGCGAGCAAGAGCGAACGGATGCACGTCATCCACCAGCTCCTCAAAGCGTACGCCCTCTTTCAGAAGGACGAGCAGTACATCATCGGGGAGGACGGACAGGTCGTGATCGTGGACGAGTTCACGGGCCGCCAGATGGTCGGCCGCCGGTGGAGCGACGGGCTACACCAGGCGGTGGAGGCGAAGGAGGGAGTCGAAGTTCGCGGGGAGACCCAGACGCTCGCCACCGTCACGATCCAGAACTACTTCCGGATGTACGACAAGCTCGCGGGGATGACGGGTACGGCGGAAACCGAAGAGAACGAATTCCACCAGATCTACACTCTGGACGTTCTCGTGATTCCCACCAATCGCCCCGTGATCCGGGACGACCGCAATGACCTCATCTTCAAGACGAAGAGGGAGAAGTACAACGCCCTGATGGACGAGGTGGTGCGCCTCAACAAGATGGAGCTTCCCGTCCTGGTGGGGACGACCAACGTCGAGGTGTCCGAGACCATGTCGCGGATGCTGAAGCGGCGCGGCATCACGCACAACGTCCTGAACGCGAAGCAGCACAAGCGCGAAGCGGACATCGTGGCGGAGGCCGGGCGCCCGAGCGCGGTCACGATCGCCACCAACATGGCGGGCCGCGGAACCGACATCAAGCTGGGGAAGGGGGTGGTCGAATCGCGCACCGTCGGTTGGGCGAAGGCGCGCGGTCTCGATCTCGAAGAGCTCGCTCCGGTGGATCCCAACCTCTGGGCCGATCTCACCGAGAAGCCGGACGACTTCGAGATCGAGATGGGCGGGCTCCACATCCTGGGGTCGGAGCGGCACGAGTCCCGCCGGATCGACCGGCAGCTCCGTGGACGAGCTGGACGCCAGGGCGATCCGGGCGCGAGCCAGTTCTTCCTCTCCCTCGAAGACGACCTCATGCGTCTCTTCGGGTCGGAGCGAATCGCGTCGGCGATGGAGAAGATGGGCGCGGAAGAGGGGGAAGTGATCACCCACGGCCTCGTCACCCGGTCCATCGAGCGGGCGCAGAAGCGGGTCGAGGGGAACAACTTCGAGGCCCGGAAGCGACTGCTCGATTACGACGACGTGATGAACCAGCAGCGCGAGGTCATCTACGACCTCCGCCTCTTCGCGCTCGAAGGCGGCGGGGATCTCGTCGGCGAAATCTGGGAGATGATCGATACGGCGATCGAAGCCGTGGTGGACGAATACGCGGCCGACGGCTCGCACCCGGAGAGTTGGGAGCTCGCCGCCCTCCGGCGCCGGCTTCTGACCGATTTCCTCCTTCAGGTGCCTGTCCTCCCCGACCAGGAAGGAAGCGTAGGGGACTTCGTGGATGCGGAGGAGGTCCGCGAGGCCGTCCTCACGGCGGCCCGCGAGCAGTTCGAGGCGAAGCTCCAGAGCTTCGGCGAACATGCCGAGAAGCTGGAGGGATGGATCCTCCTTTCGGTCCTCGACGACAAGTGGAAGGACCATCTCTTCGATCTCGACTCGCTCAAGGCCTCCATCAGCTTCCGCGGCTGGGGACAGAAGGATCCCCTCGTCGAGTACAAAAAAGAGGCCTACGACATGTTCGTGGACCTCATGACGGACATCCGAAAGACCGTCACGAGCCTCTTTTACCGGGCGCAGCTCGGACAACCCCCGCCGGTTCGGGGCCGCGTCCCGCAGCGGCTCCAATACACGGGACCGGATGCGGCCCCGGACACGGGGGTCACCGGCACGGCCGCGAGGGGAGGGCGGGGTGGTGCGGTCCGGCTCGATTCGGTGGGGGTCGCCGCGACCGCGAGGGCCATGGGGCCCGACGATCCGGCGCGGCTCCAGACGAACCGGGGCGAGGCGCGCCCGCAGCTTCCCGTGACGGCCACGGCGGAGCCCGGACGAAACGACCCGTGCCCGTGCGGGAGCGGGAAGAAGTACAAGAAGTGCCACGGGAGCGCCGGCTAGGAGGGGAAGGCCCTCACTGCTCGAGGTCCCTCCAGGATCCGGCTCCCGATTCCCCTGATTTGCGCCGAGCGCCGGAGAAGCCATGGAAGGGACGAAGCGAATTCCGACCGAGACCGCCGCCCCGCGCCGGCCGGGTCGGCGCCGGTGGGCCCCCGCCCCCTTCGTGGGGATCGCCCTCCTCGCGACGGGGTGCGACGAGCCCCTGCTCTCGATCAATCCGAATGCCCCACCGACTCCCGGCGGTCTCATGGTCCAGGCCGGGGATGAAGAAGTCTTGCTCACCTGGGACGATGTCGTGTACCTGCCCAACCAGGGGCACGCCTTCAACGTCTTCCAGGGGACATCGCCACAGAGTCTCGTGAAGATCGCGGGGCCCTTCCCGACAGCCCTGGAATACGTGGCCCGGGGGCTGACCAATGGCACCACTTACTACTTCGCGGTGTCCGCGGAGAGCTTCGGGGCCGAAAGCGCCCGCTCGGCCGTGGCCGACGTCGCGCCGGAGGCCCACTACCTCGTCGAGGGATGGGGGGTGGGGCGCGCCGGCCAACAAGTGAGGGTCACGCGAAGGACCGTCGGCATCGAAGGAGCCGAGGTTCGGGTCGAGGGGACTTCGCTTACGCATATAGGAGACGGCGTGTACGCCGGCGATCTCGCGGACGCGCCCGCCGCCGGCACGATCATGACGGTCGAGGCGGTGGTCGGGGAGTCACTCGTCGTCGGCACCGGCGAGATTCCGCTCACGCCCGTTCTGACGGCGCCGGCGGACGACGCCACCTACTCCCCGGACCAATTGGTGCCTGTCGCCTGGGAGTTGCTCGACGATCCGGACGGATTTCAGGTCCGCGTCTGCTGGGACGAGTGTGCCGCGTTCCAGACGTTCACCCTGACGGACGGGAGCGCTCGAAGCTTCGAATTCTCACCCCTGGGACTTCCCGTGGATCTCTTCTCCGAGTACACGATCGAGGTCCTCTCCCACAACCTTGGGTCCTTCACGGGACCCCACGAGTCCGGCTCGCGGATGGAGCTCCCGGCCGCTTCGGATCCGGGGGGAGGGCGCACCGTGCGCCTCCTTCCCTGACGGGGCGCCGCCGCGGTCGCGAGGGCCCCGAGACGAGGGGATGGAAAACGCGTGACTTGCCAATGGCGGCTTGGGAGACAATTATGACCTCCATACGTAACAGAACGCCGGCGAGACGATCCCCTCCCGGGGATGGCCGGGCGACCCAAACCGGACCGGATGACGCGACAGGGCAACCGAGCGGGCCTGGCGACATTGCATGGAGAGTTACGTAGGCGTACAATGCGGCAAGAGACCTACAGAAATGTAAGATCCGGGTCGCCTCCCCACCCCCGCGTAGGGACGACCCCCTTGAGGGCCCGCTCGCCTCGACCAGGCGACCGGTCCCCTAAATCGAACGCAACACAGGTAATTGCCTGCCAGCGGCGGGAGGTAAGCACGGGTGGAACGCGCTTTGCTTCCAGTTCTTCATGGATTTTCGTGGGTCCGCACGCGCGAGCGCTTTTCGCTCGCCGCTTCGGTCCCACGTTCTTTGTACTTTCCAGTGTGGTCGGCTCGGCGTCCTCTTGGGACCCGGGCCCCCGAAGTACACTGGCTTTTGTCGGGCGTGGCTCGGCCCGGTTGTCAGTGGTGAAGTGATCGTCCGCTACTGTCTCAACAGGAGGTGTACATGGCTCCGCGTCATGTAAGGGCAGGATGGTCTTGGGGGATGATTTGCCTGACGGCGTTGGCCGTCGCGATCCCCATGGAGACCCAGGCTCAGCAGACCGGCCGTATCGTCGGTACGGTCACCGATGCGCAGAGCGGTGGACCGCTCGCATCCGTGCAGGTCTTCGTAGAGGGCGCCGGCGTCGGAACGGTGGGTGGCGCGGACGGCTCCTTCGCCATCGAAAACGTGCCTGCCGGCACGCATTCGGTGGTGGCGCAGCGCCTCGGGTACAGCCAGGTGCGGCAGGGGGATGTGACCGTGACGGCCGGTGCCGCCACGACACTCAACCTGGCCATGGCGCCACAGGCGCTCGCGCTCCAGGGGATCGTGGCCACGGGACTGGTGGACCCGGTTGAAGGGGTCCGGTCGCCGATCGCGGTGGCGCGGGTGACCCGTGAAATGATGCCCGTCACGGTCGGTGGTTCTTCGGGTGCCATCGAGAACCTCGCCGGCCGGGTCGCCGGAGTTCGCATCAATCGGAACAATACGGGTCCGGGGAGCGGCGTCTCGATCATGCTCCGGACGCCGACGAGCCTTCGTGGAGGCGGATCGCCCCTCGTCGTGGTGGATGGCGTCATTCTCAGCGGTGAAGGGGTCCCCGGGACGGTGGATCTCGAGAGCATGGATATCGAAAGCATGGAGGTGATCCGGGGCGCGGCGGCGTCGTCGCTCTACGGCTCGCGCGCGGCCTCAGGCGTCATCTCGATCACGACGGCCCGCGGCCAGGCGCTCGGGATCGGGCAGACGCGGTTCACGGCCCGGACGGAGTTCGGGGTCAGCCAGAACCTGAGGACTCCGGATCTGAACAACAGCCACGCCTACTACATGAACGCGGCCGGGACGGAGTACACGCTCGCGGACGGGGTGACGGTCGTGGATCGTGCCGCCCGCGTCCGTCCGGCCGACGCCCGGTCCTTCCTGGACAACCCGTATCCGGGTCCCATCTACGACAACGTCGGCGCGATCACGCAGGGCGGGCAGTACATGAGCCAGAACTTCCAGGTGACCGGGAACTCGGCGGAGACGAACTTCTCGCTCAGCCTCGCGCACAACGACGACAAGGGGTCGCTGATCGGTTCCGCCGGCTACCGCCGCTCGTCCATCCGGATCAACCTGGACCACCGCTTCCATGACGACCTGAGCGTCGGCGTCTCCTTCTTCAATTCGAGGGACCGAAGGGACAACCAGGGATCCGGCGCCTTCGACGAAATTCTGAACGCTCCGCGGGACGTGGACTTCAGCATCCAGGATGCCGAGGGGAACTACGTGCAGGACCCGGGTGGGCTCGGCGTACAGAACCCGCTTTGGGAGTTCGCGACTCGCTCGGATCTGACGCGCGGCTCGCGGACGCTCGCGAACCTTTCTCTAACTTGGACCCCACTCTCCTGGTTCCGCGCCTCCGGAAACGTCGGGTACGACCGGGGCGACTCCCATCAGGTTGAATACGTACCCAAGGGAACGCCCGGCGACATCGGCGACGAGGACCTTCTCGACGGCGAGATCCACTTCGACGACGACCTCGATGAGGCGTGGAACGCGGAAGGGTCCCTCACCCTGATGCGGGACTTCGGACAGCTGAACGTCCGGACGACGGTCCGCGGGATCATGGAGGCCGACCGAAGCCTCGAGGCCGCCCGCGACGGGGTAGACTTCATCCTTTTCGGCGTTCCGCAGCTCTCGAACGTCGCGCCGGAGGACCGGAACGCCACCTCGGAAGAGCGAGATATTCACTCGATCGGGTACCTGTGGGACACCGCCTTCGACTACGCCGGGAAGTACATCTTCAGCGTCCTGGGGCGGCGGGACGGAAGCTCCCTCTTCGGGCCCGACAACCGGTGGCACAACTACTACCGGGTCGCCGGCGCCTGGCGCATCTCACAGGAAGATTGGTTCAACGTGGACCTGATCGACGAGCTCAAGATCAGCGTGGCGCGGGGGACCGCCGGTGGCCGTCCCTCGTTCGCGAATCAATACGAAACGTGGACCCAGACAGGCGGGATCCCGACCAAGACGACGCTCGGCAACCGGAACCTCGCGCCCGAGCACACGACGGAGCACGAATTTTCGCTCAACATGGTCATCGCCGACCGGTTCGGGATCGTGCTGACGCATGCGAGACAGTCCACGGAGGGCCAGCTCAATCCGGGGCCGCTCCCGGCGATCACCGGCTATTCGAGCCAGTGGCAGAACGCCGGAACGATTTCCGGGCACACGACGGAGTTCGAGTTCGAGGCGCAGGTCATCCAGCAGCCCAATCTGAACTGGACCAGCATGGTCGTGGCGGACTATTCGAACGCCAAGATCAGCGAGTGGGACATTCCCTGCTACGCGCAGTCCTGGCGCTGGAACTGCGTGGACATCCCGGTCTACGGGATCTATTCCCGCTGGCTCCTCAAGGACGTGGAGTCCCTGAACCAGCACCATGGCGGCTCCCTTCTTCCGATCGCCGACCAGTTCGAGGTGAACGACGAAGGGTTCCTCGTCTGGGTGGGCGAAGGAAATCATTACTGGGAAGGGGCCGGCGAGAATGGGATCCTCGGCGACGACGACGACCTCTGGGGCACGTCCAAGGAAGTCAACGGCGTGACGTACGGGTGGGGCGATCCGTTCTACGAAAGGCTCGAGCTCGGCGGCGCGCACCGGACGCTCCTCGGCGAGGGTGCACCCTCGAACTTCGGGTGGATCAACAACGTGCAGTGGGGCGGGTTCACCTTCCACGCGGCGCTTCACGCGTCCGTCGGCGGCCAGACCAACAACCGGCACTTCCAGAACATGATGCGGAACACCCGGCTGACGTCGCCGGAGCTGGATCAGTCCGGGAAGGATGACGAGCTGAAGAAGCCGATCAGCTACTACCGCGCGGCGGTGGACGGGGACAACAGCTACACGATCGAGGACTCGAGCTACCTGAAGATGAGGACGCTCTCGGCGAGCTACAACATGAACCAGAACACGCTCAGCCGGTTCGGCCTCGGCGGGATGGGAATCGAGGCGATTCGCCTCGGCCTCATCGTGCGAAACGTCTTCACGCTGACGAACTACGACGGGTTCGATCCGGAGACCGGCTTCGACCTCAACTCGTTGGCGAGTTCGGATTCGAGCGACTATCCGCCGACGCGGACGCTCACGGCCGAGTTCGAGATTACCTTCTGAGCCCCACACCCCAAGGACTATCCGATGCTGAAGAAAAATAGATCGACGGGATCGAGGGGCAGGGGGGCCGCACGCCTCATTGCGGCCCTCGTGGTTCTCGCGGGCGCCTCCGGGTGCCTCGAATTGGACATACCCAACCTGAACGACGCGGACGCTGCGCGTGCGGCGGGAAACGCGGAGGACGTCCAGGCGTTCATCGGAGGTGCGTTTTATCCGACGATGTGGAACGCGCTGCACGACGACCAGCAGACGACGGCGGCATGGCCGGTCGCGGCCTCCGAATCCACGGCTACGATGTCGGGCCTCACGACCCAACTCTTTTGGGAGGAACTCCGAGAGCCCCGAGGTCTCCACGACAACGGGGTGATTCTCTCGATCGGAAACGGCCCACAGGGCGCGCGCGACTACTGGGCCTGGGTCAACGAGACCGCGAGCGTCGCTTACGACGGGCTGCGGTTCCTCGACGGCGGAATCGAGATCGAGGAAGACGACGTAGACGTGACCCCACGCGCCCGGGCCTTCGCGAAGTTCATGCAGGGGTGGGCGTGGGGATACGGTGCGATGATGTTCGATCAGTTCCATGCCCTTCCGGAGGATGTCGAGCTTCCCGCTGACCCCCTGTTGGTGGTGGACGTCGCCGTCGAGCACCTCTTCGATTATGACGTGGTGGTTGAATTGGCGATCGACGCGCTCGAAGAGGCGATCTCGATCGCGCAGGCGAATCCGACGGTTGTGCAGTATCCGGCCTTCCCGGAGTCGCAGTTCTGGTTCGGGTCACCGACGCCCATCTCGAACGACAAGTTCATACGGATGGCGAATACTCTGGCCGCACGCCTGCTCGTGCTTTCGTCGCGGAACCCGCAGGACCGCGCGGACGTGCCGTGGGACCGTGTGCTCGCGTACACGGCCAACGGGCTGAACGACGCGGTCGGAGACTACGAGTTCCAGCTCCAGGGGGTCCGGGAAAGCCAGCTCATGTCCCGATTCATCAACTCGGCCACCGGGACACAGAACTACCGCTGGGACTACCGGGCGATCGGCCCGGCCGATCAGTCGGGTGCATACCAGAACTGGATCGGCTCGCCAGTTGCGCAGCGCGACCGGTTCAACATCGAGACGCCGGACCGCCGGATCACGGGGTTGACGCCCACCTCGAACGGGTCGTACACGGTATATCACGCGAACGACAATGGGTTCACCGCCGAGCGGGGCACGTACCTTTTCTCGGCGTACCAGTGGCGGCGGCATCACCTGGAGAATGGGATCTCCAACCTGAACGACGACGCCGACGACATCGGTGAGTATGGACTCATCACCGTGGATGAGAACACGCTGCTGCGAGCAGAGGCGTTTCTCCGAACCAACAACGCCGCGGCCGCGGTGCCCCTCATCAATGTCACGAGGACCCGGCCACGGACGATTCTCGGGACCGAGCATCCCGGGCTTCCCGCGGTGACCGTGGCGGGCGTTCCCAACCCAGGGGGTGTCTGCGTGCCCCGGTTGGACAATGGAGACTGCGGTGGGCTTTTTGCCGCCCTCCGCTATGAGATCGTCATCGAAAATGCGGTGATGGATGTGGCGCGTGGGTATGCGGAATCGAGGGGATGGGGCACACTTCCGGACGGCGCCCTGCTGCACTGGCCCGTTCCCGGGAACGCCCTCAGTCTATACGGGCTGTCCCTCTATACCTATGGAGGGGTCGGCAATCCTTCGACGGCGACCTACGGACCCACCCCGAACTGACGAACCCCGGGGTGCGACGCGGGAGACCGCGTCCACCTGAAACAGACTAAGGAGACGGTGTCTCATGAGAGGCAAAAACAAGATTAAGGGGGTCGCGTTCGCCGGGGCGGCGCTGCTGGCCACGACGGCCTTCGCACCGGGGGCCTCCGCGCAGCTAGGCTCCGGTCCAGGGGCGGGGGACGAAATCGTGAACTTCGCCATCCACTTCGGGATGCTCGCGCCCGTTACGAAATTTGATGACCCCACGGGTGGCCAGAGCAGCCTCGAAAGCGGGGCGGCCTTCGGAGCGTCCGCGACGGTCTGGCCCTATGAGCGCATCGGCCTTCGTGCGAAGGTCATGCGGAGCTCGAATTCGGGGACCAATGACGAATTTCCCTTCGCGGCGCTCGCGGTCCAGGAGGCCACTCAGTGGATGTTGACCGGCGAGGTGGTTGCACGCCAGACCTTCGATACCGGATCGTTCTCCGGCTTTCCGTACATCGCCGCGGGGGTCGGTGGGAAGCAGTACTATTGGTCGAACGCGCTCCACGACGAGGAACGGTACTTCGTGGTGACCGGAGCCGGGGGAGTCGAAGTCCGGCATGCATCGCTCGGCCGGTTCGGCTTCAACGCCGAAGTCCGGGCGTATCGCTCGAACTTCAACAGCTTCGGGATCAACGGGGGGAACTGGCGGGTTGGTACTCCCGCGAACCCGATCGAGCCCGTCGGGTTTTACGGTGGCGTGACGGACGACGTCACCAACTGGGACGTGATGTTCACGACCGGGGTCTCGATGACCTTCTGAGTCGCGAGAGCTGGAACACCGCCCCGTGGCAGGTTCGAGGCGGCCCCGCGAAAGCGTGGGGCCGCCTCGACGTTTTTTGGGACCCGCTACGGAATCACGGTCCGCTGGCTGACGATGATCGCCGCCTCGACATGCCGCCCGGAGGCCAGCCATGGAAACTGATTGGTCGCGTCCGTCCCGGTCAGGTAGCGGATCCCGCCGACCATGCCAATGGGAATTTGACGGAGAGCCCCCACAGGCCCGAAGTACTGACCGTCCGTGACCACCACGATCTCGGAGGGAAGGCGCGTGCTCCGGGCTCGGGTCCCGGCGGCCAGGAGCCAGTTGGGATGGAGGCGCGCGATGACGTCAAAGGCGTTCGTGCCTCCGACGGCCTGGACCTCGGAAAGGGTGATCGTCCGGCTGTCGGAGCTGCCGAGCGATGAGGCCCCGGTGGCGCTCGTCTCAACGGCAGCGGAAGCGCACCCCACGGATGCGGCCACCCCGACGGCGGCCAAGAGGAAGAGGGTGAAGCGGAGCTTCACCGGCCTCCCGGGCCCGCGAAGGCCGTGCGGGGCACCTCCGCCCTCGGGACGCGACGAGTCGGCGCCTGGAGGGGGAACGGGGCGCATCGAGGAATCCATAGGTCACCTCCGGAGCGGCCAAACGGGGGGAGGGGCCGGAATCGGCCGCGGCCCGAAGGCGTTCTGGTCGCTACACCGTCAACTCGTTGGTTCCCGCCGACCGGGAGCGCCGGGAGGCACCGCGAACCAACGGATAAGAGAACCTTGCCACTAAGCTAGTTATACCAGCGTTATTCGCGTCGGGTCCGCCGAGCTCAGGAGGCCAACCCAAAAAAGGATTCTACCGCCGGCGGTGTCCCCACCTCGGACACGCGATAGGGACCTGGTGGAGAGGAAGGGATGCGGATTCCGGCGAAGTCCTCCATCGCGTTCTCCATGACCCGCACGCGCTCCTCCTCGTTCACCTCCAGGCTCCACTCTCCCCGCTGCTGCACGTGCCCCAGGACGATCCCATCGTGGCGCGGCATCATTCCCCCCATGGAATAATCCACCTCGGGCTGGGGGATGAGGACGACCAGCTGTCCCTTGACCGGCGTGAGCTCCGTGTCCCCCAGGAGATCCCGAGCCCCGAGTCCCGTGCAGTTCACGATCAGCTCTTCGTCGAGGAGCATGAAGTCCGCGGGAGACTCGAAGGAGCGTACCACAATGCGTCCTCCGAAGGCGAGGACGTCACGCATGAGCGCTTCCAGATAGATGGACGGCTCGAAGCGCAGCGTGGGACGCATCCGCGCGTAGGGAGTCTGGAACGGGTGTTCCCCCGGCTGGAGGAGAACACTTCCCACCTCGGTGGAGGCCGGAAGGAGCGGCTCCTGTTGAGCGCCGCCGCCCCCTCCTCCTCCACCGCCGCCGCCCCCTCCTCCCGTCGCGTTGGTCGTCGGCGAGAAGGAGTTGATCCAGGCGACTCCGTATCCCCGTCCCACCAGAAGCTGATGCTCGCGGTAGGCGATCTGCACGGCCTCCCGGAACTGCCGGTCCCACTCGGGAGTCCGGCGGTCACCGCTGACGAGCCCCGAGGTGGGGGTGAATCCGGCCCAGGACATGTTCGAAGTCGTATCCGGCGGGAGGGATTTGGCGTAAATCGTTACGTCGAAACCCCTTCGCTGGAGCTGGCGGGCCGAGGTGAGCCCCACGATCCCGCAGCCGATCACGGCCGCGCGCCGATCCGTGTGGGCGAGCGCGAGATCCGCCGCGAGGGCGCCCGTGCCCCAGGAGAGCGACATTCCCGAGCCGCCGTGCCCGTAGTTCTGGATGACGGTCTTGGCATCCAGCCGGTCGGCGCGGAGAACGAAGCCGGAGTCGCGGGCGGGACGCAGGCCCACCGTCGTGCGGATGACACGGTCCCAGGAGACCTGGACGGGATATAAATTGACGGGTGGCCGCCGTGGCGTGGATCCGCCGAACAGCCTGGGAGCGCAACCTCCCAGGGCGAGGCCGAACGCCGCCGTTGCACCGGTCGCCAGGAACCGCCGCCGCCGCATCACGCCCTCCGGCCGAGGCCTGAGTGATGGCGTGTCCTTCGCGCCGCTGTCGCGCGCGCCCTCATTCGATGGACGCTCCCGCATCCGAAGACCGAGGATCCGGTACGCCCACGTGCATCCCGGTGGCCGGATCGAACATGATCGCCTGGACCTGTCCCTGGCCACCGCCATGGTTCACGGTGTGCCCCATCGCCTCGAGCGCCTGGACGACGCTGACGTCGGCCCGGTTCTCGATCGAGAGCCGATCGGGGAGCCACTGATGATGGCTTCGGGGCGCGGCCTGAGCCGCCTCGAGGTCCATGCCGAACTCCATGATGCTCATCGCGACGTTGAGGACGGTATTGATGATCGTCCGCCCGCCGGGGCTTCCGATCACTGCCACCAGCTCCCCGTCACGGGCGAGGATCGTCGGGGTCATGCTGGAGAGCATCCGTTGCTCCGGGCGGGCGAGATTCGGCTCGTTCCCGATCTGCCCCCCGTCGGTGGTGATCCCCGGGAAGCCGTTGAAGTCGCCCATCTCATTGTTCAGGAGGAAGCCGCCGCCCGGCACCGTGATCTTGGAGCCGTAGCCGGCCTCCAGCGTGTACGTGACCGAGACGGCCAGGCCGTCCGCGTCCACCGCCGAATAGTGGGTGGTTTCCATGCTTTCGACCGGGATCTCGAGCTGCTCGATCGAGGAGACGCCGGCACGGTTCGGATCGATCCCCGCGCGGAGCTCGGCCGCATAATCCTTGCTGGTCAACATCTCGATGGGAACGGGCCAGAAGTCGGAGTCGGCGAGGTGGCGGGCGCGGTCCCGGTAGGCGAGCCTCTGGGCCTCGGCCATGTGGTGGAAATAAGGCGCCGTCCCCTGGCCCATGGACTGGAGATCGAACCCCTCCAGGATGTTCAGCATCTGGACGAGCGCCACGCCGCCGCTGCTCGGCGGGGGCATGCTGATGATCTCGTATCCCTTGTACGTGCCTCGGATCGGCTCGCGCTCGACCGCGTCGTATTGGGCCAGATCCTCCTCCGTGATCATTCCGCCGTTCGCCGCCATGTCGGTGGCGATGAGACGGGCGGTCTCCCCCAGATAGAAGCCGTCTCGCCCCTCGTTCATGATGCGGGTGAGCGCCTGGGCCAGGTCGGGCTGGGCCCAGGTCTCGCCGGCCGCGTAAGGTACTCCGTTCTTGGAGAAGGCTTGGACGCTGGCGGGGTATCTCGACATGGATCCCCCGACCTGCCCGGCGAGCGACCGGGCCAGCCCCTCGCTCAGGACGATCCCTTCGGCCGCCAGCGTCACCGACGGCTGGACGATGCCCGCCCATTCGGCTCGTCCGTATCGTTCGTGCGCCAGGGCGAATCCCGCGACCGTGCCGGGGACGCCCACCGCGAGGTGGGAATTCGCCTGCACCTGACGGGAGTATTCCCCGTTTTCATCCACGAACATCTCCGGATGAGCCGCGAGAGGAGCCTTTTCCCTGAAGTCGATAGCCGTCGAGCTTCCATCGGGAAAGCGGATGACCATGAACCCGCCGCCTCCGATGTTTCCGGCCGTCGGATGGACGACCGCGAGGGCCAGCCCCGTCGCGATGGCGGCGTCAACCGCATTCCCTCCGGCTCGAAGGACGGCGGCCCCGGCCCGGCTGGCAATCTCGTTCTGCGAAACGACGACCCCCCCGGTGGTCCGGACCGTCTGGCCGACAGCGGCCTGGTCTACCTGCGGGGACACCCGGATCGGTTCGGGAGCCGCGGGGGCGCAGGAGGCGAGAAGCACGCCGCCGGCCAAGGCCAGCCCGGCGAGTGAGAACCAGCTGTTGGAACGCTTTCGCGGGCGCGAGACTGCGGGCCATCCGACCATACGAACTCCTCCGGTCGAGAGGGGGGTGTCAACCTTCGAAAAGGGCCGTTCGCGGCCCGGACCACCCCTGAAGTCCAGGCCACGCCTCGTGCCCATCAGCCCGAGCGTACCGCCCGTAACGGCCTCCCGCAAGGTTCGCCTCGCCCCTCTCGGGGGCGCCGAGAGGTCACCCCTCGCTGAGGGCGACGGCGGGATCGAGCCGGAGGGCCCGGCGGACCGGAAGGAGCGTCGCCAGGAGTCCGGCCGCGGCCAGGGCGAGGGCCGCGATCAGATAGACTCCCGGATGCAGGTGACTCACCCCGAAAAGCAGGCTCTCCAGCACGCGGCTCAGGACCAGCGCCACCGGCAGACCGACCAGGATCCCGATCGCGACGGGGCGGAGTCCATCCCGAGCCAACAACCCGAGGAGCCGGGAGGCCGGCGCGCCCAGGGCCATTCGGATTCCGATTTCCTGACGCCTTCGTGTCACGAGGTACCCCACCACGCCGTACACTCCGATCCAGGCCAGGACGACGGCGAGCACCGCGAACATTCCGATGAGCCCGGCGCGGACGGTGGGCTGCGCGACCGCAAAGGAAAGGACGTCGTCGAGAGTACGGACCTGGGCCAACGGCACTTCGGGGTCTATCTCCGCGAGCGCGGAGCGCATGGACGCGACGATCGCGGTGGGCTCGGCCCGCGTGCGGACGACGAAGATCATCGCATGATAGGACGGTGTCTGACTGTTCGGCGTGTAAAACATGGGGATGGCGTCCGCCTCCCGGAGATCGAGATGTTTCACGTCGCCGACCACCCCGACGACCTCGCGGGACCCCGGACCACCGATGCACTGATAGCTGAACTCCAGATCCGGGCAGGCAGCGCTGAGGGCCTCATCGGGGATGCCGCTATTGTAAGTGAACCGTCGCCCGATCGGATCTTCTCCGGGCCAGAGCTGATCCGCGAGCGACTGGCTCACCACCGCGACGAGGGAAGATCCGGCTTGGTCCCTCGAGTCGAAGAGTCGGCCGCGCACGAGCGGGACTCCCATGGCCTCGAAGTATCCGGGTGTGACGGTCCTGGCCTGCGGTGACGGGCCTTCACCGGGCGGGGGAAGGGGCCTCCCGTCCACGTAAATGCCGCGACTGTCATAGTTGTCGGTCAGGGGAAGGATGTTGACTCCGCCGATCGCGATGATGCCCGGGATGGCCCGCGCGCGCGCCTCCAGCTCCTGTTGGAGAGGCGTCTGGGTCCCTTCCGGATACCGCGCCGTCGGGGGTGCGACCTCCATGGTGATCGCCTGCGTCGGTTCGAAGCCGGTCGAAACGTTTCTCAGGTTTAGCAAGGTGCCCACCAGAAGTCCCGCGCCGGCCACCAGGACGACGGAGAGCGCGACTTCCGCGGCGATCAGGATCTCTCTCGAGCGCCTTCCAACCGCGCCCACGCCCTGCCGGCCGCCCTTCGCGAGGGCGCTCTGGAGATCCCCGGACGAGAGGGAAAGCGCGGGAAGCATTCCGAAGGCGAGCGAGGCGACGATCGCCACCAGCGCTCCGAAGGTGAGGACCAGGGGATCGAGGGCGATGTCCCCCGCGCGCGGGATGCCGGCGGCCGAGAGGCGGGTGAGGAGACTGGTCGTGGCGGAGGCGGCGAGGAGCCCTCCTGCTCCGCCGATCAGCCCGAGCACGAGGCACTCCGTCAGAAGCTGCCGCACGAGTCTCCGGCGCCCGGCGCCGAGGGTCGTGCGTACCGCCAGCTCGCGCTCCCGGCCGGCGCCTACCGCGAGGAGGAGCGTTCCCAGGTTCGCGCACGCCACAAGGAGGACGAGCCCCGCCGCGCCGAGGAGGATGAGGAGCGTGTTCCCCGCGTCGCCCACGACGGCCGCGCGAAGTGGCTGCAAGTGTACACCCTGCCCGGTGTTGCTTTCCGGATACTCCCCCTCGAGCCTGCCGGCGATCGTGGAGAGTTCGGAGCGTGCCTCCTCGATCGTGCTCTCGGGCGCGAGGCGGCCGACCGCGCGAATGAAGTGGCCTCCCCGGTTCGCATCGGCACGCTCGAACCGATAGGGCGTGAAAATCTCGGCGCTCCGGTCCGTGCGCTCCTCGATGTGCCGAAACTCGGCGGGGAGCACGCCGACGACCGTGGTGGCCGTCGCATTCACGAAGATGGTCTGACCCACGATCGAAGGGTCGGCGCCGAACATGGAGCGCCAGAGCCCGTCGGAGAGAATGGCGACGGGGCTCGCGCCGGGAAGGTCCTCCTCCGGTGCGAAGAGGCGGCCGAGCGCCGGGTTTACGGCGAGGGTGGGGAAGAATCCCTCCGTCACCTGCACACCCCCGATCCTCTGGGCGGTCGCGCCGTCGCTCACGGTGGCCGGCCCGATCCACCCATGCGCCCCCATCCTCGCGAACTGCCCCGACTCGCGTTCCAGGTCCATGAAGTCGGCGGGGGAGAGGTTGTCCGCTTCTCCCGTGGCGATATCGAGCCCAGCGATACGGACGAGCTCCTCCGGGTCCTCGAAGGGAAGCGGCCTCAGGACCACGGCGCGGACCACGGAGAAGACCGCCGTATTGACGCCGACGCCGAGGGTGAGGGTGAGGACCGCGATTGCGGTGAAACCGGGGCGGCGGCCGAGGCCACGAAGCGCGAAGCGCAGATCCTGGAGGATGGAGTTCATCGTTTCACTCCGAGCGGAGGGCGGTCAGGGGATCGAGAGTTGCCGCTCGGCGGGCGGGGATCCAGGTGGCCAGGGCGGCCACGAGGAGGAGAACGAAGACGGCGGCGACGAAGGTCCAGGGATCCAACGGCTCGACACCGAAGAGCACGGCCCGCGTCACTCCGGCGCCCGCGACGGCGATCAGGACACCGAGCACCGTCCCCGCGAGAACGGGACCCACGCCCTCGCTGAGGGCGACCCGCACGACTTCTCGCCCGGTGGCACCGAGCGCCATCCGAATGCCGATTTCCGAAGTCCGCTTCCGGACGAGGAAGGCGAGAACGCCGTAGAGCCCGATGGCGGTCAGCACCACCGTGAGTGTGGCGAGCGCGCCGAGAAAGAGCGCAAAGAAGCGGGGCCGCGCGATGGACGAATCCACCGCGTCGGCGAGGGTCTGGATCTGCGTGAGGGCCTGCCCCGGATCGATCTCCCGGAGTTGTCCCAGGAGGGGCGCGACGAGTGCCTGCGGGTCGCCGGATGCACGAAGGACGAAGGCCATCCCGCGACGAGAGAGTTGCTCCTGGGCCAGATAGATCGTCGCCCGCGGAGGAGCCTGAGGCCCTCGTTGGAGGATGTCTCCGGTCACGCCGACGATCGTCCAATCCAGCGACGAGGCCCGGATCGTGCGTCCGACCGCCTCCTCTCCGGGGAAGGCGGTTCTCGCGAAGGTCTCGTTCACGAGGACGACGCCGACCGCGTCCTCACGGTCCCCGTCGGTGAAATCCCTCCCGGCCACGAGTGGGATTCTCATGGCGCTGAGAAGGCCCGGGGAGAGTTGAAGCACGTCGGCGGACTCCCGGCCCTCTCGAACCGCCGGGTCTTCGCCCGGAAGCTCCCAGTCCCACGACTCCCCGGTTCCGAGAGTGGGGAGAGACCGGATGGATCCCACGGCCTCGACACCCGGAATCGCGCGGAACCGGTCGAGAGTCTCGCGGTGGAAGGCCCGGTAATCTTCCCGTTCCGGGTACCGGCTCGCCGCGATCACGAGCGAAACCGAGAGGGCCCCCTCGGGTTCGAAACCGACGTCGAGGGTCTGAAGGTGCCAGAGGCTCCTGCCGAGGAGGCCGGCTCCCACCAGGAGGACGACCGAGGCGGCAAACTGCGCGGCGATCAGGGCCCGGCGCGTTCCGGGCGCGACCGAGTACGATCCCGTGCGGCTTCCCGCGCGAAGCTCGTTCGCCGGATGGAGGCGGACCGAAGCGAGCGCGGGCAGGAGCCCCGAGGCCACGACCGTGAGCAGGGACACGAGAGTCGCGAAGAGGAGGACCTCGGGGCTGACCTCAACTTCTTCGATTCTCGGGAGGACGCCGGCGTTGAGGGCCTTGATCGCCCCGGTCGTCCAGAAGGCGATGAGCGTTCCGGCGGCTCCTCCCAGCACGCCGAGCACCAGGCTGTCCGTGACGAGCATTCGAATCAGGCGCGCTCGGCCGGCCCCGAGGGCGATGCGGACGGCGAACTCCCGGGTGCGCCCCAGCCCTCGGGTCAGAACCAGATTCGCCACGTTCGCGCAGGCGACGACGAGCACGAAGCCGACCGCCGCAAAAACCAGGAGAAGCGAGCGCGCGACGCCACTCACGGTGGCGTCCTTGAGCCGAAGGACGTCCACGCCGCGAATCTCCTCATTCGATTCGGGATACTCCTCGGCGAGGGCGGCCGCGACGGACGACAATTCGGAACGCGCTTGCTCGGGGGTGACCTCGGGCCCCATGCGCCCAATTCCCTCCAGGAATCGGACCCCTCGGATCTCCGTGGGAATGGAGCTCTGAGAAACGATGGCCAGCGGCGTCCACACTTCCATCCCCACCTCGGGAAAGGCGAAGCCGGCGGGCATCACTCCGACGACACTGAAATTCTCGTCGGATAGGCGGAGCGTGCGACCCACGGCCGCGGGATCGGAGCCCAGCTCGTCGGTCCAGAATCCGTGGCTGACCACGACGACCCGGGGATCGCCCGTTTCGTCCGCCTCCGCGATGACCCGACCGGCGAGGGGAGCGACGCCGAGCGCGGTGAAGAATCCCGCGGAAACATGGGTCGTGCGAAGCTCCCGCGCCCCCGCGTCGGACTGGAGGACCAGGTGCATGGGGAGCGTCGAATAGACACCCATAGCCGGGACGGCCGCGCTCCGGGCCGCCCAGTCGCGGAGGTCGGGAAGGGAGATGGGGATCTCCGTGGCACCCCTGGGCGGATCGGCGGAGTGGAGCGTGACCACACGGTCCGGATCCGGGAAAGGAAGGGGCGCCAGAAGAATCCCCTGGACCAGTCCGAAGAGGGTGGTCGCCGCTCCGATTCCGAGTCCCAGCGTGATCACGGACGCTGCGGAGAAGCCAGGACTGCGGATGAGCTGGCGAATCGAGATTCGGAGGTCCGAAATGAGATTTGGCATCGGCATCATTCTCCGCGAAGCACGTACATCGGATCGATTTTGGTCGCGCGGCGGGCCGGGATCAGGGTGGCGACAACACCCGTCGCTCCCAGGAGAAGCGTCACGAGGGCCAGGATGAGGGGGTCCCTCGGGGCGACCCCGTGCAGGAATTCCGCGAGGAGGCCGCTCCCCGCGAGAGCGGCGGCAAGTCCAATGCCGAGACCCGCAAGAACGGGGACCAGGCCCGTGCCGAGAACCGATGCCACAACCTGGCGTTCGCGGGCCCCCATCGCGAGACGGATTCCGATTTCGGGCCCCCGCGAGCCCACCGAATAACTCACCACGCCGTACACCCCGAGCCCCGCCAGGACCAGCGCGAGAAGTCCGAATCCACCGACGATCCAGAGCCCCACGCGACGCCGGGCGAGCGAGCCGGCGAGGCGCTCGTTCATCGTGGCGAGCTCCCACATCGTCACCTGGGGATCCACCTCCCTCACGGCGGTGCGGACCTCGGCCAGGAGCGACGTCGGGGGAACGCTGGAGCGCATCGAGACGATGGGGGAGGTCGGAGGGGAGCCCGCGAAGCTGAAATAAGTCTCCGGGCGGGCCTCTTCACCGAGTCCGAAGTGCCGCACGTCCCGCACGACACCGACGACGGTGTACCAGGGGTCGTCCGGGCCCGGATTCGCGGTCGAGAAGCGCACGCGCTCTCCGAGGGCGGTCCCGCCGGGCCAGAGCCGCTCGGCCGCCGCCTGATTCACGAGGATCGCGAACCCTTCCGAGGCCAATTCCTCGGGGAGGAGATCGCGCCCCTCCACCAAGCGGATTCCCATGGCCGGGAGATAACCCGGGGTGATCCTCCTGAATTCGATCTCCGGATGCTCCGGGACCGGAGCCGGGCGCGACTCCACCTCGAGCGTCGTGGTGAGGCTCAACGCCATCAGGGGAAGCCGCGTCGTGGCCCCGGCCTCCGAGACCCCCGGAATGGCTTCGACCCGCGTCAGGAGATCCTCCACGTACAGGAGACGCTCTTCGGCGGAGGGATAACTCTCCGCGGGGATTCCCACTTGGAAGGTGAGCACTCCATCGGACTCGAACCCTGGGTCCACGCCGAGCAAGGCCGCAAAGCTGCGCACGAGGAGTCCGGAACCCACCAGAAGCACGACGGCGAGCGCAACCTGCGAAGCCACGAGTCCACCCTGGAGGCGCCGCGAGCGCGTGGCGCCGCCTCTCATCCCCCCGCGAAGAGGCGCGTGGAGGTTTCCCTTGGCGAGGTGCAAAAGGGGTCCGAGGGCGGCGAGCACTCCCGCGAGGCCGGTTACGAAAAGGAGGAAAAAAAGAACCCGCCCGTCGGCGGCGACGGCCTCGAGGCGAGGGAGATCGAGCCCGGCCGAGGCCCTGAGTCCGTCGAGGATCCACTGAGCCGAGAAGAATCCAAGCACTCCGCCGGCGACCGCGAGCACGACTCCTTCGACGACGAGAAGGCGGCCGAGCCGGGGAAGGCGCGCACCGAGGGCCGCGCGGAGGGCCATCTCTCCGTCCCGTCCGAGGGCGCGGGTGAGGAGAAGGCTCGCCACGTTCGCGCAGGCGATGAGGAGGACCACGCCGACTCCCGCCAGAAGCGCCAACAGGGGTCCGCGGACTCCCCCCACGATCTCCTCCCCGAGCGGGAGAAGGTCGGCCTCGAGTCCAGCGTTCGCGTCCGGGAGCTCGACCGCGAGTCGGTCCATGATCGCCGCGACCTCCGCCCCGGCGGCGTCGAACCCGACCCCCCCCGCGAGTCGCCCCACGCCCGTGATCCAGCGGACGCCTTCCCGAATGGCCAGGGGGCTCTGCTCCAATGGAAGCCAGAGATCCGGCGCGAACAGGAGCTCGAAGCCGGGCGGCATCACTCCCGCGATCACCGTCGGCACCCCGTCAATCGGGAGGGTGCTCCCCACGCTGGCGGGGTCCGCTCCCAACTCGCTGGTCCAGAAGCCGTGGCTCACGACGGCCACCGGCGTGCCCCCGACCGCATCTTCTTCGGGAAGAAACCATCGCCCGCGCGCCGGACGGACGCCCAGCACGTCGAGGAGGGAGGCCGAGGCGAACTGCGCGGCGAAGCGGGCCGGCCCCGCCTCCCGTCCGATGGTGACGTTCCAGTCGAAGGGTGCGACCCCGCCCATCCGGCTGAAGCCACCTGCCTCTCTGTCCACCTCCCGAAAGGTGCCGATGGAAAGAGTCTCTCTCTCGACCTCGTTCAGCCGGTTGTAGTGCCGAACGAGGATCAGGTCCTCCGCATCCTCGTACGGAAGCGGCTCCAGAAGCACCCCGTTCACCACGCTGAACATCGCGGTGCTCGCACCGATTCCGAGGGCCAGCGTGAGGATCGCCGCGAAGGAGAAGGTTGGACTCCGCCGAAGCTGGCGGAGTGCGAATCGGAAATCGCCGAGCAGGTCACCCATGCCGGAGTCTCTCCATCGGAATCGTGAGTGCAGCCCGCCGTGCCGGAAGCCAGCTCCCGGCGACGGCTGCCGAAAAGAGCACGCCCACCGCGGCCGCGATGGTCAGGGGATCGGTCGGCGCGATCCCGAAGAGGAGTCCCTCCACGGCCCGACCCGCCAAGAGGGTTGCGACGAGTCCGACCGCGACGCCGATTGCCGCCGCCCCGGCTCCCTCGAGGAGGACCGCCCCTCGAATCCCGGTCGGGCGTGCACCCAGCGCCATGCGAATGGCGATCTCTCTCCGGCCCCGGGCCACCGAATACGCGACTACGCCGTAAACACCGACGGTGCCGAGCAAGAGAGCGACTCCGGCGAACGCCCCAAGGAGGCGGGCGACGAAGGTCCGCGTTCCGGCGCTCCCCCGGTACAGCTCGGTGACGGCCGCGAGCCTGCGGACCGGGAGCTGGTCGTCCACTCTTCCCAGTGCGTCACGGAGCATCGGAGCGAGAACGACACCATCCGCGGCGGACCGGACGAGAACGGTCATCCACGACATCCAGGGCCAGAACCGTTGGGCATGCGCGAGGTAGATCGCCGCTTCCGGCTCGGCGTCGAGACCGAGATCGCGCGTGTCGCCGACGACTCCCACGATTTCCACCCAAGGCTGTTCGTCCGCGAAGCGGATCCGGGCGCCGACGGCATCCCCGTCCGGCCAGAGCCGACGGGCCAGGGCATCGTTCACGACCGCGGCCGGGGGTGCACCGGATCGGTCGCCCCCGGCGAGCGCCCGACCTCCGAGCAGGGGGATGCCGAGTGTCTCGAAGTAGCCCGGGGTCACGGCCCGGAGGGAGACGGGGGCCTCCCGCGGGTTCGCCCCGGGGCGAGGCCTCCCCTCGATCACGAAGCTGAAGGTGTTGCCGAAACCGACGACGGGTGGCTCCGCCGTGCCCGTCGCCGCGATAACGCCGGGAATTGCGCGGATTTCCCCGAGGAAGCGGTCGTAGAGCGCATCCTGATCCGCCTGCTCGGAATAGCGCGCTCGCGGGACGTCTACGGAGACCGCCCAGAGATCGGTCGTATCGAAGCCGGGGTCCACCTCTCCCAACTCGAGGAGGCTTCGAACGAGGAGTCCCGCTCCGGCCACCAGCACCAGCGCGCCCGCGACCTGCGCGGCCAGAAAACCGTGGCGAAGACGCCGGGGAATGCCCTGCGCAGCGAGATCTGGGCGCAGTGGGGTGGGTGTGGATCCTCCGCCTCCCCCGGCCCGGAGCGCGGGAATGAGACCGATTCCGAGGCTCACGGCGAATGCGGTTCCGGCGGCCGTTACGACGACTCGCGCGTCGAGGCGGGCGTTTTCCAGGAAGGGGACCCCGCCCGGCGCGATCGCGAGGAGCAGGTCGAGTCCCACTCCCGCGAGGAGGAGCCCGCCGCCCAGCCCGAGCGCCGTCAGCACGCCCGTTTCCGTCAGGGATTGGCGAATCAGACGACCCCTCCCTGCGCCGAGCGCCTGACGCACCGCGAACTCCCTCGCCCGGTCGAGCCCCCGCACCAAGAGGAGGTTCGCCACGTTCGCGCATGCGATCAGAAGGACGAGTCCGACGGTCCCGAGGAGGAGGAAAAGGCTCGCGCGCACGTCACGGGTGCGGTCCGCCCGATACGGCTCCACCCTGGCGCCCCACCCCTCCATGAACTCCGGATGCGCCTCCGCGATGCGCGAGGTCAACGCGAGCAGCTCCGAACGGGCCGCGTCCAACGAAGTGTCTTCACCGAGCTTCCCGATGACGCGCCACTGGTGGCTCCTTCTCGACTCACGGTCCGCCTCGGTGAGGCCGAGAAGCAGCCAGAGCTGGACGTCGGAAGAGGGGAACTGAAATTCCCCGGGCATGACTGCCATGACGGTGTACGCGACTTCCTCGATCAGGATGGTCTCACCCAGGACATCGGGATTTCCGCCAAAACGGCTCTCCCAGAGGGCATGGCTGAGGACGACGGTCGGCTCTTCGGTTGCGCCGGAAGGGAGGGGGCGGCCGAGCTCGGGCGCGGTGCCGAGGACTCCGAAGACGCTCGGCGTGACCTGGAGGCCGACCACCAGATCCGGATCTCCCGAGCCGGCGATCCCCAGCTCGATGGCCCCGCCGTAAGCCCCGATCTCGGAGAACGAGGTCAGAGCGTCGCTCCAGTCGAGGACGTTTCCGCTCGAAACGAGGTTCGCCTCCCCGGTCGCCGGAGCCACCTCCCAGAGCGTTGCGAGGCGGTCGGCTTCCGGGTACGGGAGCGGGCGAAAAAGGACTGCGTCCGCGACGCTGAAGATGGCCGCGTTCGCGCCGATGCCGAGGGCGAGCGTCGCCGTCGCGACGACGGTGAAGCCGCGGTCGCGGAAAAGTCCTCGCAGGGCAAGACGGATGTCGGCGAAGAACTCTCTCATGCACCCACCTTGAAGCCGAGGTCGGCGTGCGCTCGCATGCCGGTGAAGCGGTTCCGCCCCGGGGCCGGCCCGGGCCGAATTCCGCGTAGGGAGCGCGCACTCCCTACGGAGACTCCTTAAGGAAGGACCGTGCCGCGGAAGCCTGGCACGGTAAGTCGTGTGAGGATATATGATTGCATGAGTCTGGCCGCCACCGCGCGCGCGCCCCGAATGTCCGGATCCGGATGGTCGTGTCCGGATCCGAACAGGGTGGGAAGGTCAGCCGCGCTTAGGTGCGCAGCCGCGGGACTAGCTCGGCCATCCCGGCCGCTGCCCGGTCCACGTCCGCGAAGGTGTTGTAGATATGCGGGCAGAGACGCATCCCCCCGGTGCTCGCGCCCGCCACGCGGTGCTCGGCGTAGAGCGCGGAGCTGAGCTGCCCGTTCGCGACGCCTTCGAATCGAAAAATCACGACTCCGCCGCTCATCTCGGGCGAGCGGGGCGTCACCGCTTCCGCTCCCGGAATCTGGGCCAGCCGGTCCTTCAGGCGGGCGGCGAGCTCGAATACGCGCGCCTGGATCGGGGCCTTGCCGATCATCTCGTGGAAGTCGAGACAGGCGGACATCCCGGCGATCGTGGCATCGTTCCTCTGGCCGAGGGTCTCGAACTTCTCCGCCCCATCCGGCGGAGTGCCACCTCCGCCCCAACCGACCCCCACGATCCCCGGCCAGATCTCGGGCACCCGTTCCGCGCGCACGTAAAGGATTCCGCCCTCTTTGGGCCCCATGAACCACTTGTGTGCGCTCGACGAATAGGAATCGCAACCGAGTGCGTGGAGATCCAGATCGAAGAGTCCGAAGCTCTGCGCTCCATCCACGTGCACGTGGATCCCGCGTTCGCGCCCGATTCGGCAGAGCTCGGCGGCGGGAGGCCTGATTCCCGACATGTTCGAAACGTCGGAGAAGGAAAGGACGCGGGTCCGAGGGGTCAGCTCCCGCACGAAGGCGTCCAGAATCTCTTCCGGTGCCGTGGGAGCGGGAGGGACAGTGACCCGCCGTACCGTGAAGCCGTATCGTGCCGCGCGGACATCCCAGGCCACGTTGTTCGTCTGGTGATTCTGATTCCAGAGAAGGACCTCGTCGCCGGCGCCGAGGGGGATCCCTCCGACGATGACGTTGTTCGCCTCGGTCGTGTTTCGCACGACGGCCATCTCGGTCGGGTCCGCCCCGAGGTAGGTTCCCAGCCTCGCCCGCAGGTCGTCCAGGAGCGCGCCATACTTGGAGCGGTTCTGCGAAGACACATCGCCTTCGACGTCGCGCATGGCCTGCTCCACCGCGTCGTTCACCACTCGGGGCGCCGGACAGAGGTTCGCCGCGTTCATCGGGGCGATCCCATCGCGCAGGGGAAAGGCCGCGCGGACCTGGGTCCAATACGCCTCGTCGGCGAGGGCCTCCGGTCGGAGCGGCGCAGTGAGCGGCGCGGTGGGTGCGAGCTCGCGGGCGGCCACCTCCCGCACGACCACGGGTGCGACCGCGAGACCCAGGGATCCCTGGGCGAGCTGGCGCAAGAACCGGCGCCGATCGGAAACGTTGCGGGTGGGACCGTGCAGATCGTTCACGCTCATCGTCCCTCCTCCTGTCGGCGGAGCCGACCGTGCCATGGCGGCGCGGCGCGCACCCCGGGGCTCCTGCGAGCTTTCTTAGTCGGCGATCTCTCTTCCCATCTCTTCCGCGACGCGCTCGGCTTCCTCCATGATGCGGAGGAGGTTGCCGCCCCAGATCTTCACGATCTCCTCCTCGGTGTACCCGCGATTCACGAGCTCGAGGGTCACGTTGAAGGTCTCCGAAGCGTCATCCCACCCCTCGATTCCGCCGCCTCCATCGAAGTCGGAGCTGATTCCGACATGATCCACACCGATCAGGTCCACGACATAGTCGATGTGGTCCACGAGCTCTCTCACCGTCGCAGGCGGTGGGACCGGCCACTGCGCGTCGATCTGCGCCATCCGCTGGTCGTACGCGGCGCGCCGGTCGGGCGCCATCTCCGCGAGAGCCGCCTGGATGGCTTGCCCTCCGCCGGAGAGTCCGAAGTCCGCCTGAAGGGCCTGGACCGCGGGAGCGCGCTCGGGCGGCGGCGTGACGAGATAGGAGTTGAAAGCCACGATCTGCACGACGCCGCCATTGTCCTGGAGCGCGCGCAGCAGCTCGTCGTCCAGATTGCGGCTGTGATTCGCAAGCGCGCGGACGGACGAGTGCGAGGCCATCACCGGCGTCCGCGACAGCCGCATCGTCTGGAGGTTCGCTTCCTTCGAGGGATGGGAGATGTCGAGAATGATCCCCCACCGGTTCGCCGCCGCGATCACCTCCTCCCCGAGGGGCGAGACCCCGTTCCAGCGGTAGCCGTCCACTTCACCCGTATGGGAATCGGAAAGCTGGTTGTTCCCGTTGTGGGCAAGCGAGAGGTAACGGACGCCCAGCTCGGCGAACCGTCGCACGTTCTCGACGTCCTCTCCGAGCGCATATCCGTTCTCCATCCCCATGAGCGCGACGAGGCGGCCTTCGGCGGCGACCCTCCGGACGTCGTCCGCGGTCAGGGCGAGACCGATCCGGCTCGGCGCGAGCTCGGAGGTGAGCCTGCGGATCGCCAGGACCTTGTCCATCGCCGTGTTATAAGCGCCCCGGTAGCCTTCCGCCGTGAAGTCGTCCCGCTGCCCCTGGTACATCGAGAACCAGACGGCATCGAGCCCGCCCGCCTCCATCGAGGGAAGATCCACCTGCGTGTTCTCGAGTCCGGTGAGGTAGTTCGGCTCGCTCGCCGTGAAGTTCCCCGCGTTGATGTCGGTGTGCGTGTCCGTCGCGATCGCCCGTTCGTGGATCATGCGGGCGCGCAGCGCCGTGACTTCCGCGTCGAGTCCCACGAGCGCGCCGCCTCCCTGGGCTCGGAGCGGCGCGACCCGCGCGCCGGCCAGCCGGGCGGTGGCCCCGAGCGTGGTCTGCATGGCATTGAAGCCCAGGCGATAGTCCGCGTCGTCGAAGGTCTCCAGAAGGTCGGTCGGCTGGTGCCAGTGCGGGTCGGAGCCCAAGCCGATCTCGAAGAGTCGCCGATTCTCACGCACGCTGACCGAGGCGACGAGATTCATGAAGGGGGTGGAATCCGTGTTGCTCATCGAATTGCTCGCCGCGGCCGGGTGATTCGTCGCGAACATCCGATTCGCATTGATCAGCTCGACGGCGAGACGGGAGGACTCCTCCCAGAGCGTGGAGTTCATCTGATATTCGACGTCCACGTCGGCGTCGAGCACCTGCTCGTCCTGAACCGGATTCCCATGGTCGAACATGACCTTGTCGTGCTGGATCATCCCCATCCACCTCGGCTCCGGATACGCGCCCGATCCGGCGGGGCTCTCGATCCCCTGCAGCTCGGCTCGCTGCTCGACATACGCCCGAGCCCCATTCAGCCCGGTTTCCTCGTTGTTCCAAAGGGCGAAGCGGACCGAGCGGTCCGTGCGGACGTCGGGGGAGGCGAGGACGCGCGCGATCTCCATGACCAGCGCGGTGCCGGAGGCGTTGTCGTTCACCGCTTCGCCACCGCCCCGTCCATCCATGTGGGCGCCGAGGATGTACATCTCGTGCGGAGCGGTGGAGCCGACCTTCGTCGCGTAGACCTGTTCGCGAGGTTGTCCTTGGTACTCGTACCGGAGCCGCTCGGTCTCGTATCCCCAGCTCCGGAGCTGGGCCTCGATCCAGTCCACGGCGAGGGCGTTCCGTTCCGTTCCCTGTTCGCGGTCCCCAAACTGGGCGAGCCCCGCCACGAGCGACTTATAGTGCTCGAAGTCGAGGCGTCTCACGACTGTCCAGGCGGCGCTGTCCGCGGCCGTCATCGGAACCCCGCCGAGCACGCCGTTCGGAAGCGGGCGCACCCGCGGCGGGGTCGGCGCCTCGCCCAGCACGACGCCGTCCACGATGACGACGGGACGCGTGACCTGATTCTGCGCGACCGCCTCGCGGGGCGCAGTCCCCGCGAAAGCGGCGGCCGCCAGGACGGCCCCCAGCACCGACCGGATCGGAGGGACCATTCCCTGGCGGGGGCTTCGGCTGGCTCGACCTTTCATTTCACCCTCTCGGCACGGGCCCGGGCCGGCCGCGCCCACCCGGGCCGATCAATCCGGATCGTCAGAACCCCTGCGGCGGACGCACGACGACAGCCTCGACCTCCACCGTCCGCCCACCCGGCAAGCTCTGCACGACATAATTGGTTCGGACCGGCTTGTGCGGATTCCGCTCCGCGTTATTGAAGTACAAGCCGTACGCGTCGTTGAACCCCTCCTCGCCCGCGACGCGGTAAACGCGGAGCTCCGCGACATCCGCCATCGTCGCACCCATCAGCGAGAGCCGCTCCTCCATCTGGGTGAGCACGCTCATGCCCTCTTCGGTCGCCGCTGTCCCTTCGGGCGCTACGATTCCGGAGAGGAAGACGAGCTCAGGGTAGGGAGCCACCATCGCCCCCGCAGCGATGAAACCCGTCCCGGTCATGCGCAGATTGGGATTTTGGGACTCCCGGTCGAGAACCTCGAACGCCGGCATCGGTGCCTGCGGGACGGCCCACACTTCGATCTCCACAAATCGCGGGTTGTTTCCGGTTCCGAAGCCGGGGGCCGCCCACATCGTCCATGCCGGCCCCTGCCCGCCGGCCAGCTCGCTCAGCCGGTCGAAGACCGGGGTCCATCCGGCGAAGTCCACCGTGGCCCGGTCGGGCTGGGGCGTCGGCAAGACCCGCACGAAGAATGCGTCCGCCCAGGCGAGCCCGTGGTCGGCGAGCGTGTTCGCGAGGCCGTTCATCGCGCCGCGCATGTGGTCTTCCATCGCCTCGGGGTTGGCGAGGGAATTCCGGTTGGGAAGCACGCCCGACGAGAGGAAGAGCCCCGGGCTCGTAGCCACGATCGCGGTTGGATTCCCCGCGGGGCCCACATAGCTCAGGTTCGGGTTCGCCGTCGCGCGGGCACCGTCCACCGCCGCCCGGTGTCCGCGGTCGAGGGGGAAGGCGGCCACTACGTCCAGCACGATCCGCGCGCTCCCCGGCACCCCGGAGGAGCCCACCGTCGTGCGCGCCGGCGGCTGTCCCGAACCATAGAAGCTTCTCCACGCGCCATCCCACGCCGTGAATTCCGTACCATCGCCGGGGGCGAGACCCGCTCGGACCTTGAGAACGTGGCTCCGGTCCAGCCCGACTTCGCTCAGACGTGCCTCCATCGCGCCGAGCGCCGCTGCCGCGGCCGCGCCGACATCGCTCCCTTCACCCTCGATTCCCCCGAACACGGCGAGTGTCGCGCCGGCGGGCGCCATCACTCCGGCCGCATAGGGCGCCCCCGCAAGCGGAAAGACCTCCTGGCCCTCGACCCCTCCACTCCAGAGCACCGGGGCGAGGAACAGGGCTGCGACGAAGAAGCGCGAAGCTGCTCGGAAACCGTGTGAAGCGTTCGTCATGAGGAGTATCCTTTGCATCGGATGAAGAGTGGCGGCACGGCTCCTCGGAGGTGGCGTCCTCACGCTCGCGCGAGGGACGGAAGTCTCCCGGGGTCCTGCGCGGGGGCGAGGATCGGAATCGCAAGATGCGAACCCGTGCCCCGCTCAGCAAGCGAGGAGGGCGGCCCACGAGTGCTCCCGGACGGAAACGCGCGGGCCGCGTGAAGGAACGTGGCTTCCGGGATGGATCTGGCGAGGAACGGGTAGTCCTCGGTGAGGGACACGGTTACCTTCGGCTTCGGATCGTCGGGACCGTCCAACACCGACGGAAGCGGACTACGACGGCCACTGTCGCCAGGACGGTGAGCGACATCGAAGTTCTCCTCCCGCTGAAGGCCTCCGATAGGCCGAACCTCTGACGGGGAAGCCCATGAATGCGTACTCCCTGCGAACGCTTGCTCTCGTAATTCTTTCGCTAACCGTGACGGGCTGTGGAGGGGTCCAGGAGGGGGGTGGCTCCGGGGACGGGCCGGCCCCTGCCGGACCCAGGTCGGTCACCGGGGGCGTGTATACCCCGTCTCAGGCGATCCTCGGCGAAACCGTTTTCGACATTTACTGCACCGCCTGTCACAGCGCGTTCGACCTGCTGTCTCCCAATTTCGCCTCGCGGTGGTCCGGAAGGTCCTTGCAGGAGCTTTACCTCAGGATCAAGAACACGATGCCGGAAAACGATCCCGGCGTGCTCACCGAAGATCAAACCGTAAACGTCATCGCCTACATGCTGAGCAGGCAGGGTTTCCGCGCGGGGGACATACCACTCCCGCGGGAACCGACGGCGCTCGGGGCCATCACGATCGAGACCACCGGGGGGCCCTGACTGACCGTTCGCCGGCGGATCCGGCCTCGCGAGGCCGCCCGCTCACCTCCGTTGGCGGGCGCTCTGCGAGGAAAAGAACGAAGGGGGCCGCGCGGTGAGCGGCCCCCTTCGTTTCACCCGACTCACTCCGCGGCTAAAGGCCCGAGCACGGCTTCCCCTCGCGCTACTGGCCCATCACACGCGCATGGATCAATTCCACCGCGCGCCACGCAGACTCGACCGCACCCTCCTGCCAAGCCGGATCCCCGCTGATCGCGGCGGAACCGAGGTAGATCCGACCGTGGGCCTGGCTGAGGAGGTCCATGTTCTCCCCCGGGTTCTGCCCCCAGGCACCCTCGCTGAACGGCACCCTGGGCCACATGATCGCGTAGGCGCTTTCGAACTCTTGCCGCATCTGCGGGTGCACTTTGCTCGCGTGCGTGAGCACATGCTCGAACCGCATCCGGACCGGCGAGTCTATGAGAGGCACGCCGTCGATTCCCGGAACGTTCGGTCCACCGTAGAAGCCGAGAAGGACCCCCTTCTTCGCGCCGTAGTCGTTCGACGGATACGAGAAGGACGGGAGTGGGTTGCCGCCGCCGCCTCCTCCCCCTCCGCCCCCACGTCCGCCGCCGCCTGCCGCGGGCTGCGGCGCGGCCTGCGGATTGAATGCCCTGAACTGGAGGTGCCCCCCGTAGATCTGATGGTCTTCCTCCCAGAACCGGCGGGCCATCTGCAAGCCGATCTTCGAGCTCGAGCTGTGGGTGTAGGCCTGCACCACGGCCGCGACTTCCGGCGAGAAATTCACCTCCAGTTGCTTGAGAATGGTCATGGGGAGGCACGAAACCACGTAGTCGGCCGCGACCTCCTGCCGTGCGCCTGACTGCGTGTCCTCCCACACGACCCGCACCTCGTTCTCCAGGGTGCGGATCGAGATGACTTTCGCGTTGAGGGTCACGCGGGGTCCGTGGAAGCGCTGGAAAGCCAGCGGGATCTGCTGCATCCCCCCGGTCGGCTGCAGGACGGGTACCGGGCCTCCCGTTCCGGAGGTCAGCGACCGCACCTGGTTCGCGAACCCGGACTGGAGGAGGAGGCTCAGGTCGTAAGGGTCCTCCGAACCCCTGACCCGGGCGTTCGGCTGGTAGATCCGATCGGGATTGCTCAGGTACCCCGCGCTCGTGAGGAACTGGAGGAGGCGATCCTTGTCCTCGGTCGAAAGCTCGCTGTCGAGGGACCCCTGATCGAGCGCCTTGGCGAGAAGCTCCGCCGTGTGCCCCCACATGTCGGAGGTGAGCTCCCGCAGGAGGAGCATCCGGTTGGCGAGGGGGCCGAGCGCCGGATCCTCGCTGAAGAGCACCTCGTTCAGGTCGTTGAAGGGCTCCATCCGGACATCGAGCTCCTTCGCATACCCCAAAATCCCGTGGTGGTCGTGGGGGAGCCGCCACGGACCGGCGTTCACGTATTGCCCCTCGTCGAACTCACACACCTGTGTTTCCCCGCCCGGGCCAAGCTCCGTGTGGGTATCGCCCCGGCGCACCGACCAGTTGAGGCCTCCGACACGGTCGCGCGCCTCCAGGATCTGGTAGTCGTATCCGAGCTTGCCCAGCTCGTATCCGACGACCATCCCGGAGACTCCGGCCCCGAGGACGATCACGCGGGTGTCCTGGGCCTGTCCGCTGAAGATCGGCCTGGGCCGAATCGGTTGGCCGCGGAGCTCCAGAGCGCCCATCGCGCCGAGCATCACGGACGACCCGCCCAGGGCGCCGAACCACTTGAGAACCTGCCGTCGGGTCAGACTGGATTCCGTGCCGTACCGAGCCGATAGATCGTCGCTCATAACTGGCTCCTGAGTGGGAACGCCACCCCGGCCACCGAGGGCGGCGGGGTCAGATGGGGGAGTGCGCGTGGGGGAACATACATTGCCCCTCCAAGTCCGGTCAACGAAAGGTTGTACCCCGCAAAAACGAGAAAGGGCGACCCAGGGGAAAGGCCCCAGGCGCAGGCCCGGCCGGGGGTCCGGCCCGGCCCTCGGCCGACTGTCCGTCTCCGTCAAAGTGTGGCTCTCCCTACGTCATGCGACGTATGGGGCGCGGCTGGGCCACCCCGCAACTTTCCAGGCGTACACCTTCGCATGGGAGGGCGCATGGACGACCCCAATTCGACCGACCCGATCGCCCGGCGGAACCGGCTCGTCGGCTGGTCTCTTTTTCTCGCCGGGATCGCGGGAGGGATGGTCCTCGGCCTCTGGGCCTTCGACGGCCCGGCCCCCGCCCCCGCGCGATTCGCGGAATACGACGGACTTCCCCGGCGGCTCCTTCGCCTGGGGCACATCGCCGCGATGGCGCTCGGCCTCACGAACATCTTCTTCGGGCACGAGCTTCCCGGATTGGCCCTCGGCCGAACGGGAAAGAAGGTGGCCTCAGCGAGCCTGATCTGTGGGGCGACGCTCATGCCGGCGATCCTCACGGCCGCCGCCTTCCACGAGCCGTGGAAGTATCTCCTCCCGCTTCCGGCGACGGCGACCTTCGTGGCCGTGGCTCTGATCTGTGCCGGACTGGTGCGTGAACGGAGACCGGCATGAAGATCGGGCTCATCGCGATGTCGGGGGTGCGCGTGCGCAGCCGCGAGCTCGTCGAGCTCGGGGTCACCCTTCCGGGATTCGTGAACCGGGGAAAGGTGATCGCGTCCCTCCCGTCCCTCGGTCTCCTCGTCGTGGCCGCGCTGACGCCACCGGAGCACGAGGTCGCCTATCTGGAGGTGGATGCCGTTCCCGGCACACTTCCGGACTTCGACCTGGTCGGGATCTCGACCTTCAGCGCCCAAGCCTACGAAGCGTATGCCCTGGCCGATCGTTATCGAGAGCGCGGCACGACAGTCGTCATGGGTGGAACGCACGCTTCGTTGCTTCCGGACGAAGCGCTGGAGCACGCGGATGCCGTTGTCTGCGGGGGAGCCGAGGAGGTCTGGTCCACCTTCCTCGAGGACTTCGTCCGAGGAGAGTTGCGCCCCCTCTATCGCGGAAGCAATCGGAATTTCTACAGCCGCGGGACTCCGGTGATGCCCCGCTTCGAACTACTCGTCGGGCGGCCATACAATCGGATCACGATTCAGACGTCGCGAGGATGTCCCCTGGATTGCGACTTTTGTGCAGCATCGAAAATCTTCACGCCACGTTTCGAGCAGAAGCGGGTGGCGGACGTCGAGCGGGAGGTGGCCCGGGTCGCCTCCCTCTTCGACCGTCCGTTTCTGGAGCTCGCCGACGACAACACCTTCGTGAATCGGGAGTGGTCCGAGCGTTTCCTCCGGATGCTCGCGAAGTACGACTTGCGATGGTTCACCGAGACCGACGTCCGCGTTGCGGCGCATCCGGGACTTCCGCGCCTGTTATACGAGGCCGGCTGCTCGCAGGTCCTGATCGGCTTCGAAAGCCCGCAGGCGAAGAGCCTGGCGGGAATAGATCGGTCGAACTGGAAAGCGAGGCGGCGGGGGGACTACCTCAGGACGATAGACACCCTCCAGGGCGCCGGCGTCACCGTGAACGGGTGCTTCATCGTGGGTCTCGACGCCGATACGCCGGAGATCTTCGAGCAGGTGCGGGACTTCGTTCGGGAATCGGGGCTGATCGAAGTCCAGGTCACCGTTCTCACGCCATTTCCCGGAACCCGCCTCCATGATCGCCTGAAGGAGGAGGGGCGGCTGCTCCAGGAGCGCTTCTGGGATCGGTGCACCCTCTTCGACGTAAATCACGTCCCGATGCAGATGACGGTGGACGAGCTCGAGTCGGGAGTCCGATGGCTCTTCCGGGAGCTCTACTCGGACGAAGCGACGAACCGGAGGAGGCGCCATTATATCGAGCTTGTGAAGCGGTTGAATCCATCCGAGGCGCTCGTCGGATGAGGCCCGCGAGCGAGGCCGAAGCCTACGTGCGCGCCGTGATCGGTCGCGTCACCGCGCGGGCTCCGGATGCCTTCGGACCGGACGAGGACCTCGCTCGGGCCGTCGGTCTGGACTCCTTGTCGCTCCTCCAGGTCGTCGCCGAGGTCGAAGAAGCGTACGACGTCCGGATTCCCGACGGGGAGATGGACCGTCTCCGCACTCTGCGCGACTTCCTGGCGCAGGTCCAGCGAGGCGATTGAACTTTGTGGCCCGCCTGGGAAGAGAGGCCTATGATTCCCCCGTCCGCCGCAGCCCGTGGGCGATCTCCCTCCGGACGCGAAGGTCCGCATGAGGCTCCGTGACTGATGCAAGCTACCCGTCCTTCGATTCCGGAACGACTCCCCCTGTGTGGGAGGCCGGAAGAGTACGCTCTCCTCCTCGGCGCGCTCGACCGCGCCACCGCGGGGAAAAGCGCGTCGGTCCTCCTTTGCGCCCCCCAGGGAATGGGGAAGAGCCGTCTGGCGGCGGCGATCCGGGAGGAAGCCGAGCGCCGTGGCTTCCTCGCCGTGTCGGCCGCGGCCTATGCGATGGAGACGGGAGTACCCTATTCGCTCTTTTGTGACCTCCTCGACCCGCTCTCCCGAGACCAGGACCCCGCGGCGCTTCTGAGCTTCACGCGGGGTGCGCCCGAATTCCAGTTCGTTTGCCCATCCCTCGCGGTTTCGGCCGACGCAGCCGCCGCGGGGACGGCGGACGCGATTCCCGACCTCCGGAACCGACTCCTTTGGAACTTTCCACCCTTCCTCGATCGCCTTCGACGCGATAGACCTCTCCTGCTGGTGCTGGAGGATGTCGAATGGGCCGATCCCTCGTCGCTCGAGCTGCTCCATTTCCTGATCCGCCAGGACCTCGACATCCCCTTGATGACGTTGGTCACCCTCGATCCTCAGGGGGCGCCGAGCGGCCCCGCCGTCCTCGAGGCCGCCCGTTCGCTCGCCGAGGGGAAGCGGCTCGAGGTCCGTATGCTCCAGCCGCTGGACGCGTCCGCCATCGAGGAGCTTGTGAGCCGCGGCTTCGGCGTGGCACCCGACGTGGTTCGCCCTTTCACCCAGAAGCTGGCGCGCTGGACGGGGGGGAACCCACTCTTCGTGACGGAAGTGCTGGGGCAACTCGTCTCGGCGGGCCGGATTCGGCGCGACGCGGGACGTTGGCTCGGTTGGAGTCTCGACGAAGTCACACCGCCCGGATCGGTTCGGGACCTCATCCTCGATCGCTTGCGCCCCCTCTCTCCGACGGTCCGGGTCGTCGCCGACACGGTAGCCGTTGCCGGGGTCCGAACGAAGTTCGAGCTCCTCGCCCGCGCCGTGCCCGTGCCGGAAGCGGTCCTTATCGCGGCGCTCGAAGAGCTGACGTCGGCCTCGGTTCTGGTCGAAGAGATGGAGGGGACCGATCTGCTCTACGCTTTCACCCACCCTGTTGTCCGAGAGGTTGTCTACGCTGAGATCGGGGCGGCGCGCGCGCGCGGGATGCACGGAAAGTTGGCGGCGGCTCTCGAGTCGCTCTACGGAGATCGGGCCATCGACCACGCGGTGGCGCTGGCCGAGCATCTGATGCACGCGGGGGATGAGGTGGATCGAGTGCGAACGGCCCTCTACCTGGGGGCCGCCGGGCGTCAGGCTCTCGAGGCCCACGCCGATCGCGAGGCCGTTCGTTATCTCGAGCGCGCCTTTGCCGCGCTCCCGGTCGGCGCCCCGGGGGATATGGTAGCCGAGCGGGCTCGTCTCCTGGAGGATCTGGCGCGCGCTCAGCAGAGACGGGGGAAAAACGCCGAGGCGGCCCGCCACCTTCTCGCCCTGAGAGAGGCGATCGCGGCCACCGGCGAGCACGAACGGCTCGCCGCCGTGGACCGGAGGCTCGGGCTGGCCGCTTTTTGGGGCGGAAGTCCCCAAGAGGCCCTCCAGCACCTGCATCGAGGGCTCAACGAGGCCCGGGCCGCGGGGAGCCGGGAGATGGAGGCGCGGCTCAGGCTCGCCAGGAGCGCATGTTTCCAGGAAACGGCGCGTCCGGTGGAAGCGCACGAGGAGGCCACGGAGGCGCTCCGCTTGGGGGGCGAAACCGGGGATGTCGGGATCCGGGTGTCGGCCCACATGAATCTGATCCTTCTCCATACATGGTCGGGTCCGACCAAGGAGGCGCGCGAACATGGGCGGGCCGCCCTCGCCCTCGCCGAGGAAGCGGGCGACCGGGCGGGACAGCTCGCCGCACATTGGGCGATGGCGGTGCTGGAAGGACTCACCGGCCACCCGCGCGAGACGCGGCGGCACCTGGACCTCGGGGCCGAGCTCGCCGACCGCTTGGGCTCTCCCCACCTACAGCTTCGCCTGTCCGAGGTCGAAATAGATTACGCCGCGCGACTGGGCCAGTGGGACCGGGGCGCGAACCTCGCCGCCGAGGCGATTCGGATGGCGCGGGAGTTGAATCAAGGGCTCAGCCTCCCCCGACTCCTCGTCCTCTCCGGGATTCTCCATCTGGGAACCGGGGACCTGGACACGGCCGATCTTGAGATCGCCGAAGCCAGGGCATTGGCCGGACTCCAGGAGGATGCCGGCCCCGCGACGACGCACACCGCCATCCTCGTGCAATCGGGGCTGGCGGCCCTCCACCTGGCGAGAGGAGAGTTCCGGGAGGCGATCCGAGAGGGTGAGATTGGACTGGCACTAGTGGACCGGAGCGGTTACACGGCCTGGGCGATCCTGCGGCTTCTTCCGACCATCGCGGAGGCCTCGCTTCACCTTCGCGATCTGGAGCGCGCGGAACGGGTTGCGCACCGTCTTCGCGCAGATGCCGAGCGCTTCGAGAACCCCTTGGGGCTCGCCTGGGCCGAGATCTGCCACGCGCTGGTGACCTGGCTTCGGGGGGACCTCGCGGGGGGCGCACGGGCGATGGAACGAGGGGCCGAAGGGCTGGAGGGGATGGGTCTCCTCCCCGACGCGGCCCGCCTCCGCCGCCAGCTGGCCGGCCGGCTCGCGGAGCTGGGTGACCGCGAGGCCGCGGTCCGCGAGCTCCGCCGGGTACACGATATCCTGGCCGGTCTCGGAGCCGCACCGGAGCTGGAGAAAGCGAGAGAACAGTTCCGCGAGGTCGGCGCTCGCCCGCCGACCCGGTCGTCGGGTTCGCCGGGATCCGGAGTCCTGACGGCGCGCGAGGCGGAGATCGCCCGCTTCGTGGGAGAGCGAAAGTCGAACAAGTCCATCGCCCGGGAGCTCGGGATCTCACCGCGAACGGTCGGCACTCACCTGTCGGCCATCTTCAAGAAAATGGAGGTGGAGTCGAGGGTCCAGCTCGGCGATCTCGTCCGCGAGGGAATTCTGGAAGACGGCGCCTGAGCCGGAAACTGTGGCGCCCGCGCCTCACCGATTCGGCCCACGTCCGGGCCATTCACCCCTTTCGCAATCCGGGAGAAAACTCGAAGGTAAAAGAGTTCCCGTGAGCGTGGCGCCTCGGACCCGAGGTCCTGGCGTCCCTCCCCACGGGACGGGCATGCGCTCCCCGTCGTGATGAGGAGATCGCCGTTCGTGCGATTCGACCGTTGGCTCGCAGCCGTCCCGGCGATGGCGGCGACCGTCCTCGCGACTTCCTGCCTCGCTGAACGCGGGCCCACCGATCCGGATCCCGGCGCGGTCGCCTCCATTGCGATCCTCGCCGACGGCCCCCCCGTCGTTCCGGTCGGAGGCACCCTGCAGCTCGAGGCCCAACCGAGGAACGCCCTCGGCGACTTGCTTCCCCTGTCCACCGTGATCTGGAAGAGCTTCCAGGAAGAAGTGGCGCAGGTCTCACCGGGGGGCGTCGTGACGGGAATCAGCGAAGGCCCCGCCCTGATCACAGCTTCCGCCGGGGGGCGCACCGGAAGCATCGCCCTCATGGTGGAGATTCACGAGCCTCCGGCCGCGCCGTCGGGCCTCGCCGGGAGTCCGGGCTCGAACACCCGAATCGAGTTGACCTGGGACGACAACGCGGAGAACGTGGAGGGATACCGGGTCGAGCGCGGCTCTCCCGTGCCGGAAGCGAGCCTCGCCCTATTCGTGGGGGTTGCCGAGTTCGTGGAGGTCGCCGAGCTCCCAGCCGGCGCCAGGTCATTCTCGGACGCGGGGCTCTCCCCGGCGACGACGTACCGGTATCGCGTGCGCGCCTGCAACCCCCACGGGTGTTCTCCGTATTCGGACCCCGTTGACGCCACGACCCGGGGGACCCTTACCGTAACGACGGCGTCGCTTCCCCCCGGAGTCGCGAACCAGCCGTACGGCGCCACCCTCGTGGCGGAAGGTGGGGACGGACAGTTCGGCTGGAATCTGGTCTCCGGTGTCCTGCCGGAAGGCCTCGCCCTCGCTCCCCATGGCGAGATCGCTGGAACGGCGCCCTCGTTCGGGGGCTCGAGCTTCACGGTTCGCGCGGAGAGCGGAGACGGTCAGGAGGCGACCCGCGAGCTCTCGCTCGAGATCTTCTCCCCTCTCCAGATCTCGACCGAGCTCCTGCCGGACGGTGAGGTCGGAAGCCCGTACGAGCAACTCCTCGAGGCGGTGGGAGGGGACGGCTCGGTCAGATGGACCCTCCTGGGAGGATCGCTTCCCCCAGGCCTCGCACTCGAGAGCCATGAGGGTCTTCTCCACGGGATTCCCGCCCACCCCGACGCCTATCGGTTCACGGTTCGGGCCGAGAGTGCCGACGGACAAACGGTGGCGAGGGAATTCACGCTGACCATTCACCCCGGACCGGTCGCGATCACCACGTCCGCCCTCCCCGGAGCGATTGTCGGCACCTTCTACGCGCACTCCCTGGCGGCCGTGGGCGGGCTTCAGGATTACGCGTGGTCCGTGACGGGCGGCGCCCTTCCACCCGGGCTGACTCTGTCGTCCGGCTCCGGCCTCATTGCGGGACCGCCGACTGCCGCGGGGAGTTATCCCTTCACGGTGAGGGCCGCGAGCGGCGACGACTTCGATGACGGCACGTTTTCCATCCTCGTCGAGGCGGCCGTGCCGAGCGGCACGCCCGTCGAAATCCAGAACTGGTACCTTCCGGTCGGATTCGTCGGGGAGCCCTACGATTACCCGGTGGCGGTCGCGGGGGGGGACGGCGAGGAGTACGAATTCGACGTCGTTGCGGGCTCCCTCCCTTCGGGGATCTCCATCCTTTCCGATGGTACGCTCGCGGGCACGCCCGACGGGAGTGGGACCGCGCACTTCGCCCTCCGCGTTCGGAGCGGAGGCTTCGAGGCGACCCGTGCCTTCGCCCTCAGCGTCTCCTTCGCGCCGCCCTCGGGATACAACATCGCGATCGTGAACGTGACCGGGACGATGCCCTCCCCCGCCGTCCGCGGGGAGCTCGACGAAGCGGTCGCCAAATGGGAGTCCGCGATCACTTCCGATCTCGGGACGTTCCTCGTGCCCGCTCTCGGGATCCTCGGTTCCTGCCTGGGACATGCGGGGAAGCTCCGGCCCGGCGAGCCGATCGAAGATCTCGCGGTCTTCCTGGACGTCGCCTTCATCGACGGCGCGTCCCCATCTGGCAACATCCTTGCGCGGGCAAGCACCTGCTCCCCCTTCGATGCCTCCGCCTTCCCCCGGGTCGGGGCGGTCCAGTTCGATTCGGCGGATCTCGACACCTTCGCCGGGGAGAAGATGCGAGGGCTGATCATCCACGAAATCGGGCACGTCATCGGAATCGGGACGATCTGGGATTTTCCGCCGAGAGACTTCCTCATCGGCGAGGGAGGATCGAATCCCCGCTTCGTCGGTGCGAGTGGAATCGCGGCGTACCACTCCCTCGGTGGGAGCGACGCGAACATTCCGGTCGAGACGAACGAATTCCCTCCGGGAACGGCCGACGCCCACTGGCGGGAGTCGGTCTTCGACCACGAGGTCATGACCGGATTCATCGAAAACAGCGCCTTCATGCCCCTCAGCAGAATGTCCATTGCGGCGCTCGGAGACCTCGGGTACAGCGTGAACCTCGGAGCCGCCGACGCCTACGCCATTCCGGCGCCCGGAGCGCCTGGAGCGGCGGCTGAGCCCGGCACCCGCATCCCGCTGAACGACGTCGTCGTCGAGCCGATCTACATCCTGAACGGGGACGGAACCGTCGAGCAGATCGTCCCGCGCTGATCTCTTGCTGATCGCCTCCCAGGAGCTTTGGGGATGCCGACCGGTGAGACTCCGCGTGGCCAAAGGCCGAGGGAAAGGATGCGCGCGGTGGGTGCGCGGGCCCTCTCGCACCGGGAGCTCCTCGCTCTCCTCATCGGGGCGGGTTCCGGCGGCCACTCCGCTCTCCGGGTGGCGGACCGGATTCTTGCGGCAACGGGAGGACGCCTGCGCATTCTGAGCGGGATGACCGGCCCGGACCTGGAGACCGTCGGGGGCGTCGGCCAGGCCACTTCCGCCCGCATCCTGGCGGCGCTGGAGCTGGGGCGGCGCGCCGTGGAGGAGCACCTTCCCGAACGCCCGCGAATCCGGGGCCCCTCCGATGTGTTCGCCCTGATGGCTCCCCGACTACGGGACCTTCCCCACGAGGAGTTCCACGCCCTCCTCCTGAACAGCCAGCACCGGGTCCTCGACGACATCACGGTGACCCGGGGGATCCTCGACGCATCCCTGATCCATCCCCGGGAAGTATTTCGCCCGGCGATCGTGGGGAAGGCGTCGGCGATCGTCCTCGTACACAATCATCCCTCCGGCGACCCGAGCCCTTCCGCCGAGGACCGCGCGGTCACGCGCCAGATGGTCGAAGCGGGCCGGGCCATCGGCATCCGCGTCCTGGACCACGTCATCGTCTCGGACGGAGGGTGGGACACCGCCGACTAAAGGCCTTCCACGGACTCTCCCGGACCGCACGAAGGGCCGCCCCTCCGCCCCGTTCTCGCCGTACCGTGTTTCAGGGACCCGGAGGACGCTAGATTTCAACTGTTCCCCTTCGTGCGACTTCCCGGATGCGGCAGACCCCCCGAGCCCGATCCCCGGCCATGAGTCCCCCCGCCGAAGCGGCCCCTTCCGCCTCCCCGACCATCCGGGGGATTCCGCGCGAGCTCGCGCGGGCGCTGGAGGGGTATGCCCGCCGCCTCGACGTGGACAAGATTCGCGAGGCGTACGAGCTGGCGGAGGAGGCACATCGCGGGCAGAAACGCGCCTCGGGAGAGACCTTCGTCAGTCACGCGGTGGAGGTCGCCACGATCCTCGCCCAGTTCAAGCTCGACACGGCCTCGATTATCGCGGGGCTCATCCACGATGTCGTGGAGGACACGCAATACTCCCTGACGGACGTGGAGCAGAGGTTCGGCCCCGAAGTGACCTCGATCGTGGATGGGGTGACGAAGATCGGGAAGGTGCGCTTTCGCTCGAACACGGAGCGGCAGGCGGAGAACTACCGGAAACTCCTCCTCTCCATGGCGGAGGATGCGCGGGTCATCATGATCAAGCTCGCGGACCGCCTGCACAACATGCGGACGTTGGAACACCTCCCCCGCGACAAGCGGCAGCGTGTGGCGCTGGAGACCCGCGAGATCTACGCACCGCTCGCGCACCGGCTCGGAATGGCCCAGGTGAAGTGGGAGCTCGAGGACCTCGCCTTCAAGTTCCTCGAGCCCGGCGAATACGAGGAGCTCCGATCGCTGGTGCAGGCGCGGAGAAGGGAACGGGAGCGCCAGATCCTCGAGATGCAGCGCCCGCTCAAGGAGCTCCTCGACCAGGCGGGGATCCCTGCCGAGGTGACGGGACGCCCTAAGCACCTCTGGTCCATCCATCGGAAGATCGAGCGACGGGGGAAGCCGTACGAGGAGATCTACGACCTGATGGCCATGCGGGTCGTGACCGACACCGTCCAGAACTGTTACGCGGCGCTCGGACTGATCCACTCCGCCTGGACGCCGATCCAGGAGCGGTTCCACGACTACATCGCGACGCCCAAGTCGAACATGTACCGCTCCCTCCACACGACCGTCTTCGGTCCGGGGGCGCGACGCTACGAGATCCAGATCCGAAGCGAAGAGATGCATCGGACCGCGGAATACGGAATCGCCGCGCATTGGCGCTACAAGGAGGGGGAAGAGCGGAAGGCCGACGAGGTGGACGAGGCCCTCTCCTGGTTCCGTCAGGTGCTCGAGTGGCAGCAAGAGGCCTCCGAGCCCGAGGAGTTCATGGAATTTCTCAAGATGGATCTCTTCCTCGGAGAGATCTTCGTCTTCACTCCGAAGGGAGAGGTGAAGCAGCTCCCCGTGGGCGCGACGCCGATCGACTTCGCCTTCGCCGTGCATACGGAGGTGGGGCTCCGGTGCGCGGGAGCAAAAGTGAACGGGAGGATCGCGCCCCTCTCGAGGGAGCTGAGGAACGGGGACACGGTCGAGATCCTCACCTCGCCGAAGCAGACTCCGTCGCGCGACTGGCTCGCCTTCGCGAAAACGCCGCGGGCGCGCGGCCGGATCCGCCATTGGATTCGCCAGGAGGAGCACCAGCAGTCGGTGAAGCTCGGGCGGGAGTTCCTGGATCGGGAAGTGCGAAAGCGGAGGATCTCCCTTCCCGCGGAGGAGGTCCTCGCCGGGGCGGCCCACGCTCTCGATCTGGGAGAGTGGGAAAATGTCCTCGCGGCGCTCGGCCGGGGGGACATCGGTCCTTCGGGCGTCCTCAAGGAGCTCTTCCCCGAGGCGGGGGCGGACGGGGCGTCTCCGCCTCCCCCATCGCCGCTCCGCAAGCTCGCGAACCGTCTCCGCAGGGCGCAGCCCGGGGTGAAGATCCAGGGGCTGGACAACCTGATGGTGCGGTATTCGCAGTGCTGCCAGCCCGTACCAGGCGACGATGTGATCGGCTACATCACGGTGGGACGAGGCGTCTCGATCCACCGGCAAGACTGCCCGAACGTCCTCGGGCTGTCCCAGGATCCGGAGCGGCGCGTCGAAATCGAGTGGACCGCGGAGGAAGGCGAGCGCTTCCTGGTGAAGCTCTACACGCGTGGCTCCGACCGGCGCGGCCTTCTCTCGGACATCGCTCACGCCATCGCGGACACCGGAACGAACATCCAGCACGCGGATATCCGGGCCGTGGACGACGGGATGCTCGGCGAGTTCGTGGTCGAAGTGCGCAACCTCGATCACCTGAAGAAGGTCATGAAGGGGATCGGCCAGGTGAAGGGCGTTCTCTCCGTGGAACGCCGCGAGTCGTTCCGCGACTCCGATCTCGTGGATCTGGAGTAGCGGCTACCGCGGATGCCGGAATTTCAGATCGAGGCCCCCTTCGAGCCGAAGGGCGATCAGCCGAAGGCGATCGAGGAGCTCTTCGAGGGACTGGTGCGCGGGGACCGCTTCCAGACGCTTCTGGGAGCGACGGGGACGGGAAAGACCCTCACGATGGCGCACGTCGTCGCGCGCCACCGCCGTCCAGTCCTCGTGATGTCCCACAACAAGACGCTCGCTGCCCAGCTTTACGGGGAGCTGAAGCAACTTCTTCCGAGAAACGCGGTCGAGTACTTCGTCTCCTACTACGACTATTACCAGCCGGAGGCCTACCTCCCGGCCACCGACACCTACATCGAGAAAGATTCCTCGATCAACGAGGACATCGACCGCCTTCGCCTTCGCGCGACCTCGTCGCTCTTCGAGCGCGAGGATGTCGTGGTCGTTGCGTCGGTCTCCTGCATCTATGGGCTCGGAAATCCGAGCGACTACCGCTCCCTCATGTTCGAGCTTCGCACGGGGGAATCGGTGGGCCGAAATGCGCTTCTCCGTGCGCTGGTCGCGATCCAGTATCGCCGAAACGACATCGCCTTCGAGCGCGGGACTTTCCGCGTCAGGGGCGATACGGTGGAAGTCTTCCCGGCCTATGAGGAACAGGGAGTTCGAGTCGAGTTTTGGGGAGATGAGGTCGAACGGATCACGCGATTCGACCCGCTCACCGGCGAGCTCATCACGACGCTGGGACGAACCGCGATTTATCCGGCGTCCCACTACGTCACCCACCGGCGCACGATCGAGGCCGCGGTCCCCCTGATCCGGCGGGAGATGGACGAGCAGGTGAAGAAATTTCAGCGGGAGGGAAGGCTCCTCGAGGCCCAGCGCATCGAGTCCCGTACCCGCTTCGACGTCGAGATGATGCTCGAAATCGGCACCTGTCCGGGGATCGAGAACTATTCCCGATTCACGAGCCGAAGGGAAGCCGGGGAGCGCCCGTCTTGCCTCCTCGATTACTTCCCGAAGGATTACCTCGTCATCGTGGACGAGTCGCACCAGAGCCTTCCCCAGCTCCAGGGGATGCATCGGGGCGACCGTTCGAGGAAAGAGACGCTCATCGAGCACGGCTTTCGCCTCCCCTCCGCATTGGACAACCGGCCCCTCACCTACGACGAGTGGGAAGGGATGATCCACCAGGCGGTCTTCGTCTCCGCCACGCCGGGGGATCGAGAGCTCCAGCTCTCGAAGGGGGTCGTCGTCGAGCAGATCATCCGCCCCACGGGCCTCGTGGACCCCGAGGTCGTGGTTCGGCCGGTGAAGGGGCAAGTGGACGATCTTCTCGCTGAGATTCGCGAGCGGGAAAAGAGGGGAGAGCGGGTCTTGGTGACGACTCTCACGAAACGAATGGCCGAGGATCTATCCGAGTACCTCCAAGGGGTGGGGGTGCGCGTGCGATACATGCACTCGGACATTGATACGATCGAGAGGATGGAGATCCTCCGTGGGCTCCGCCTCGGGCGCTTCGACGTCCTCGTGGGGATCAATCTCCTGCGCGAAGGACTGGATCTTCCCGAGGTCTCCCTCGTCGCGATTCTCGACGCCGACAAGGAGGGGTTCCTGCGGGACGCGCGCTCCCTCATCCAGACGATCGGGCGGGCGGCGCGAAACGTTCGCGGGCGGGCGATCCTCTATGCGGATAAAATGACGGACTCCATGCGGCGCTGCCTCGATGAGACCGAGCGGCGTCGCGAGATCCAGGAGGCGCACAACGAGGAGCATGGGATCACGCCCGAGACCATCGTGAAAAGCGTGCAGGAGATAGAGTTCTCCACTCGGGTGGCCGACGCGCGTACCGCCCCGGCACCTCGCGTCGCCGAGGCGCTGGCCACCTATCAGGAGGAGATGAACCTGGAGGAGCTCGCGAAGGTCTTGGAGAAGGAGATGGAGGAGGCCGCCGCGCAACTCGACTTCGAAAGAGCCGCGCTCCTTCGCGACGAGCTCTTTGAGGTCCGGACAAAATTGTGAGGAGCCACCCCGCGCCATGATCCTCTCGGAGCGGAACCTCGTGCGCTGGGGAGAGTGCGTCGGCCGGGACGTCGGGACCCCTGTTTTCCTGGGCCTCAAGGGACAGCTCGGGGCGGGAAAGTCCGTCCTCGCCCGCGCGATCGCGCAGGGGGCCGGCGTGGAAGCGGCCGTGCCGTCGCCCACCTTCAACCTTCTTTTTCGATACCCGGCGCGTGAAGGGGTCGAGGTCGTGCATCTCGACCTCTATCGCCTCCGCGAGCCAGACGAGCTCTGGGAGTTGGGTTGGGAAGAACTCGGACAGGAGTCGGAAATCGTCATCGTGGAGTGGCCCGAGCGGGCGGGCGATCACCTTCCGGCGGACCGCTGGGACATCCACCTCGCCCCGCCCGAGCCCGGATCCCACCTCCGGATGGTCCAGGTCCACCGCCTGGGAAATCCTCCCCACCTTCCCGGCTTTCCCGTAAGCCTCGAGGAGAGCCGGTGAGCCCGCCCGCCCTCCTCCTCGCCTTCGACGTCTCGACCCCCGTCGGCTCGATCGCTCTGGCACGAGGAGAGGAGCTCCTCGCCCGCGAATTCCTCCTCCAAGCGCGTGATCATGCCGCGCGCCTTCTTCCGGGGATCTCCGCGACTCTCGATCGGGCCGGAGTGAGCCCGCGCGACCTCGAGGGAATCGTGGTGGGGAAGGGACCGGGCTCGTTCACCGGGGTCCGCATCGCGGCGGCGACCGCGAGAGGTCTCGCGATCGCCCTCGGGATTCCCCTCTGGCCCCGGTCTTCCCTCGCCGCGGCCGCGGTCTCGGACGGCTCGACGCTCCCGGAGGGTGTCGCCGGTCCGATCCCCGGCCTGGCCGTGGAGCCGGGGGCGGGTGCGCCAGGTCGGCCCCGGTACATCCTGTTCGACGCCCGGGGTGACCGGGTCTACGGGGCCTGCTTCAAGCTCGGCGGCGAGAGGCTCGAGGTCCTCGTCCGCCCACACCCGGCGACAGTGGGCGAGGTGCTCTCCGGGCGACTTCCGGCAGGCGTCCTCTTCGCGGGCTCCGGCGCGCTCCGGCACGCGGCCACGATCCTCGAATCGGGACACCGGCTCCTCCTCCCGCCGACCGGAATCCCGACCGCCGAGGGACTACTGCGTCTACAAGCCCTCTCTCCGGACGATTCCCCTGAGCGGCCGGGCAGCCGCTGGGAACCCGACTACCTCCGCGGATCCTGGGCGCGCCGCCCAACGGTCGGCCGCACCCGGTCCCGATGAAGGATCCGGCTCCACCGGAACCGGCGCCCGCGCCAATCGGCTCCCGGCTTATCCAGGACCGGGAACGCCTTGCGGTCCGCATTCGAGATGCGCGTCCAAGCGACCTCCCCTCCGTCGTGGAGGTAGAGGCGGCGGCGTATTCGGTCCCCTGGAACTACGCCTCGTTGAGGGCGCTGGTGCGCCGCGAGGGGGTTCGTTTTCTCGTGGCTCAATTGCCGGAGCCGGAAGGTAGATTCGTCGGCCACGGAATCCTCCGTTGGGCTGCGGACGAGGGAGAGATCGTAAATCTGGCCGTGGTGCCCGAAGTGCGAGGAAGGGGGGTCGGGAGCGACCTCCTGGACCATCTCCTCGAATTCGCCCGGGACTCCGCCCTCCGGTCCGTCTTCCTCGAGGTGCGGGCCTCCAACGACCCGGCAATCGCCCTTTACCGCTCGCGGGGGTTCCGCCAGGTGGGGGTCCGCGAGCACTATTATGATCATCCCCGAGAGGATGCGCGGATCCTGCGCCTCGATCTTTCGTCCCCGCCTCTTCGCCCCCCCGAAGAGAGCGCCCTCGCTTCTCGAGCCGGAGCACCGATGACGGAGCTACCGACCTATCGCGGCCGCCGGTTGAGGGGAAGCGAACGCCTCCGCGCGCTCGTCCGCGAGACCCGCCTTTCTCCCGGCCAACTGCTCCTTCCCCTCTTCGTCGAAGGAGGAAGGGGGGTGCGCACCCTCATCCCCTCGATGCCGGGAGTCGCGCGCACGTCGGTGGACGAGGCGGTGAAAGACGCGCGCGAAGCGTTCGAGCTCGGGCTCGGAGGGGTCCTCCTGTTCGGAATTCCGGAAAATAAGGACGAACAGGGGACCGGGGCCTGGAAGGCCGATGGAATCGTCCAACGCGCCGTTCGGGATCTCAAAGGAAAGCTCCCGGACCTTCTCGTGGTGACCGACGTCTGCCTCTGCGAATACACGACGCACGGACACTGCGGCGTTCTGGACGGCGAGACGGTGCTGAACGATCCGACGCTCGACCTCCTGGCCCGTACGGCCGTGAGCCATGCCGAGGCGGGCGCCGACATGGTCGCGCCCTCGGACATGATGGACGGCCGGGTCGGGGCCATCCGTGCCGCGCTGGACGGAGCCGGATTCGTCGAGTTGCCCATCCTGAGCTACGCCGCCAAATACGCCTCGGCGTTTTACGGGCCCTTCCGCGATGCCGCTGACTCGGCACCCGCCTTCGGTGACCGGCGGGGATACCAGATGGACCCCGCGAACGCGGACGAGGCGATCCGCGAGGTCCTCGCCGATCTCGAGGAGGGCGCGGATATCGTCATGGTCAAGCCGGCGCTCGCGTACCTCGACGTGATCCGGCGGGTGAAGGAAGAAACAGGGGCGCCCGTGGCGGCCTACCACGTCTCAGGGGAGTACGCGGCGATCATGGCGGCGATCGAGCGGGGATGGCTGGACGAGCGCGCGATGGAGGAGGCGCTCCTCTCGATCCGGCGGGCGGGGGCGGACATCATCGTGTCTTATTGGGCGCGGGAATACGCGCGGAGGTTGGGGCGCGGCTGAGGGGGGGGTCGGGGGGCTGCGGCCACCGACCTGCCGTACTTTTTCCCATCTGAACAATTCCTGGCGTCTGCCCCCGGACGGTCGGTGGCCGCAGCCCCCCGACCCCCCCTCAGCCCTCCGCGTTCGTCGCACGGGGCAGCCCCCTCCGGACGCTCGGCAAACCCGCCCCCCTGAGCCCTCAGCCGTTCGTCGTTCGCGCGGGGAGGCAGGCCGACGGTCGGTGACCCCCCCCCCGGACCCCTCACTTCCTCCCTCATCCGCCCCCCCTACCCCTCCCTAATTTCCGATTGCGACAATACAAGGACGCCGAAAGGACGGAGGGCTGGGGGCAGACGTCGCCGACCGTCCGGGGGCCGCTGCCCGGAAGCCAGCGTCGCGAAGAGGTACGGTAGGAAGGTGACGTCTGCCCCCAGCCCTCCGTCCGATGACCGACCGACCACCCCCCGCACGGTTCTTGCACCAACTTCCCCGCAGCGACACCAGTAAACATTTGTAGTCAAATCGTTGACCCCTCTCCTTCGGGCCCGTATCTTCCCCGAAGGACGGCCGGGGCGCGGCGCGATCCGGGCGTTTGGCACTCTGCCTGGCTCGGATCGGAAAGGATTGCCCTTTCCCGCACCCGGCTGCCACACCGGAGCACAAGGAGCCGTCATGATCCGCTCCGTAGCCATCGCACTCGTCCTCCTGATTTCGTTCCTTCCGGCCGGCGCTCAGCAGCGGGCGGCGGCGGCGCGAACCCATGTCGTCTTGCCCGGCGAGACGCTGGGCAGCATCGCCCGTCAATACCTGGGCTCCGCCGCGGAGTGGGCCCGGATCTTCGAGGCGAATCGCGGCCAGCTTTCGGACCCCAACCGGATCCGTGTGGGAATGGAGCTCGTCCTGCCGGGCGCGGCCCCCGCCCTGGCCCCGGCGGCCACGGTCCTCGGGGTGCAGGTGGACGGACGGCCGGCAGTGACGGTCGCGACGCTGCCTTTCGAGGAGCGGCGGGCCATGCTGGAGAGCCGTCCCTTCACCCCCGGCAACCCGCCCGAGCGGGACCTTGCCACCCGAACGGTCTTTTTCGACTCCGGGGGACCGGAGGTGGTCGGTCCCATCGTGATGACTCAGGGCGAGGCCGACACTCCAGCGGTCCCCGAGGGAGTGTTCCTCGCCGCCGGATGGATCGTGTCCGAGGGGGACGGGAGCGATCGCATGGGCGAGGTGGTCGGCTTGGCGAGTCCCGGAGCACCTCTTTCGACGAGTGTGAGCATTCAGCCGGGCGCGGAGGTCGTGCTGCGGTTCTTCGGGGAAGGCACGCCCAGAGTCGGAGAAGAGTTCCTGACCTACGCCCTCGGGGCGAGGATTCCAGGTTTGGGGGACGTCACGGTTCCCTCGGGAATCGTCCGGATCGAACAGGTGGATCCGTCGGCCGTTGTCGCGCGGGTCGTGGACGAATTCGGGCGCCTCCGCGTCGGACATCTCCTGACCCTCGCGAGGACCTTTCCGCTCTCCTCCGGCGTACACCCAGCCCCGTCGGACTCCGGCGTGCGTGCAAGGCTCCTCGCCTTCCAAGAAAGGAAAGAGCTTCATCTCCCCGGCGACTTCGCATTCATCGATCAGGGAGGGGATGCCGGGTTGGTCGTCGGAGATGAGCTTGCCGGAATCGGGGCGAGCGGGGGGGACGGAGCGGAACGGGAGGTCGCCCGCTTCCAGGTCGTCGGTATCCGTGATTCGACGGCCACGGTCCGATTGCTCTCCGTCGCGACTCCGGGTGCAGTTCGGGCCGGTCTCTGGATGGTGCTGGATTCGAAGATGCCGTGACCTGTCGGTCCGGTACGCTGAGTTGGCCCGGAACACCCTGCGGCGCGGAAGCGCGTGATCCATCTTTTCGCCCTCCTCTCCTACATCGGCGCCTTCGCCCTCTGGGTGGTACAGCTCCTTCGCGGGGCGGGGGGGCGGAGGGCCTTCGCCGCAGCCTCCCTCACGGTCGTCGCGGTCGCGATACACGCGCTGGCCCTGGTGGATTTCTGGCGGACGAACGGAGAGCTCCCCCTCGTGGGACCGGGCGCGGCGCTCTCCTCCCTCTCCTTCATCGGCGGTCTCGCTCTCATCGTCATGCTACCGATGCGGGGCGCGGGGAGGGTGGCGCTCGCCCTCCTCCCCTTCGTCGTCGTGGTTCAGGGAGTGGCCCTCGCCCTGGGGATCGAACTTTCGCCGCGTTCGATGGACTTCCAGGGCGCGGGATTCGTCTTCCATGTCGCGTTGGCCTTCCTCGGCCTCCAAGGGCTGGCAGTGGCCTTCGCGGCAGGTGTCATGTACCTCATCCAGCACCACGAGCTGAAGGAGAAGCGGCTCGGCCGGTTCTTTTTCTTCACGCCTCCCCTCGCCACCCTCGAGACGGTAGGGCGGATCGGGCGCTGGGTGGGATTCGTCTCCCTCACGCTCGCACTCGTCGTGGGGTGGGCATGGACGGTGCAGAATCCGGGAGCGATCCAGCTCTCCGATCCGAAGGTGGCGCTCGGCGTTTTCAGCTGGTTCGTCTTCCTCGGCATCTTCATGGTCCGCGGCGCGAAGGGGGGCTCGGAGTATCGGGGGGCCCTCGCCGCGATCGTGGGCTTCGCCCTCGTCATCGGCGTCTACCTCGCCCTTCGGCTCGCGTCGGGCGGAAGCGGGCTCTTCCTGTGACGATGCCTCTCGCGGTGGTCGGCATCAGCCACGAGACGGCGCCCGTGGAGGTCCGAGAGCGTCTGGCCTTCGGTCCCGCCGAAGGGGAGCTCGCCCTGGTTTCTCTCCGCCAGGAGGCCGGGGTCGAGGAAGCGGTCCTCCTCTCGACCTGCAACCGGACGGAGGTCTACCTCTTTCCGGCCCAGGACGAGAAGGCGGTAGGTGCCGTCGAACGGATCTTCCAGAACAAGGCGGGTCCATCCGAGGGGCCTCTCGGCGACTACCTCTTTCAGGAGTGGGGAGATGACGCGGTCCGACACCTCTTCAAGGTGTCGGCGGGGCTGGATTCGATGGTGACCGGGGAGGCGGAGATCCAGGGACAGGTCCGCGACGCCTATCAGCGTGCCCTGGGGATTCCCCTCGATCCCCCGATGGCGGGGCCCTTTCTTCACCGACTCTTTCAGTCCGCGCTTTCTCTCGGCGGCCGCGTGCGCTCCGAAACCGCCATCGGCGAGGGCTCTGCTTCGGTGGCCTCCGTCTCCGTTGAGTTGGCGCGGAAGATCTTCGGGTCGCTGAAGGGGAAGCGCGTTCTCCTCCTCGGGGCCGGGGAGACCGGGGAGTTGATCCTGGCGGCGCTCACGCGCGAAGGGGTGGAAGGTGTGGTCGTCGCCAATCGCACGTATGACCGTGCCGTCAGCCTCGCCATGAAACACCGGGGGCACGCGCTCCCATTCGAACGGATCCGCGAGGCGCTGCCGGCCGTGGACATCGTCCTCAGCTCGACAGCTGCACCGCACCCGGTCCTCACTCGCTCCATCGTCCGCGAGTCCTTCGTCGAGCCCCGTCGCCACCCACTCCTCATCGTGGACATCGCCGTGCCTCGCGACGTGGATCCTTCCGTCGGCGACGAGCCCGAGGTCTTCCTCTACAACGTGGACGACCTGAGAAAGATCGTGGAGGATCACGTGCAGCTCCGCGAAGGATCCGTCCCGGAGGCCGAATACCTCATACGGAAGCACTCCGACGATTTCCGGGCCTGGTACGCGTCGCTCGAGGCGGTCCCGGTCATCCAGGGGATTCGCAAGCGGGCGGAGGTCGCGCGGACATCGGAGCTGGAGCGCCTCTTTCGTGGAATGGAGCACCTCTCCGCCGGGGACCGATCGCGAATCGAGGAGTTCTCGCGACGGCTCCAGAACAAGCTCCTTCACGAGCCGACGGCTCGGCTTCGCGGCCACGTCCCGCCGATGGACAGCGCCGAGCTCATCGAAGCGGCCCGTTTCCTCTACGGACTCGAAGGGGAGGGTCTTCCCTCGAGCCCCGGTGAGGTCGGGCAGGGGACGCGGGAGGTGGGGGAGGTCGGAGGGGACACAAACGAGGGTCCGATCGGAGACGAAGAGAAAACCGAACGGGACTGATTCACACGCACGAGGAGGCCAGGGCGAATGAGCGGAGCGGGGAGAGGCGCGGGACGCCGCCCGGGAGAGTGCCCATGAACGTGCTCGTGACGGGGGGAGCGGGTTTCATCGGAAGCCATGTCGCCGAGGGGTATCTCGCCCGGGGAGACGATGTCTGGGTCGTGGACGACCTCTCCTCCGGGAAGGAGGCGAACGTTCCCGAAGGGGCGACCTTCGTGCGCATGGCGATCGAGGATCCCGGACTCGCCCGACTCTTCTCGCAAGTCGGGTTCGACCTCGTGAATCACCATGCCGCCCAGATCAACGTGCGTGTCTCCGTCGCGGATCCGGCGAAGGACGCCCGGACTAACGTTCTCGGACTCCTGAACGTCTTGGAGGCTGTGCGCAGGCAGGGGCGCGGGCGAGTGATTTTTATCTCCTCGGGGGGTGTCGTGTACGGGGAACCGGAAGAGGTCCCCACACCCGAGACTGCGCCGAAACTTCCGCTCTCTCCCTACGGAGTGACGAAGCTCGCCGGCGAATTCTACCTCCAGTACTACCGCCGGGTGCATGGCCTCGACTACATCGCGCTTCGGTACTCGAACGTGTACGGGCCCCGCCAGGATCCGGACGGGGAGGCCGGGGTCGTCGCGATCTTTTCGACGCGGCTTCTCGCGGGGGAAGAGCTCCACATCTACGGGGACGGTGAGCAGACACGCGACTATGTCTATGTCGGCGACCTCGTCCGTGCGAACTTGATGGCGTCCGACTTGCCGATTTTCTCGGAGGGCGGACTCGACGATCTCGCATTCAACGTGGGAACCTCTCTGGCTACCAACGTCCTCACTCTCGCGAACGTGCTGGAAGAGGTCTCCGGGCTCCAATCGGGCCGGAGCTTTCAGCCCGCGCGCGACGGAGAGCTCCGCCACAGCACGCTGAATACCTCCAAGCTCCGGTCCTTGGGGTGGACGCCCCAGGTCGGCCTTCACGACGGGCTCGGGGAGACTTTCCGGTGGATCGCGGCGCGTGAAGGGGCCAAGAAGGGGGGTGCGCGGTGACTCTCCTCCTCCTCCAGGCCGGGCGTGAGGTGCCGCAGTGGTGGGGAGATCTCGTCTTCTCGGGCACGGCCCCGACGATCGTCATCCTCCTCGTGCTCGCCGCGTTCTCGCTGACCCAGTGGACGATCACCTTCTGGAAGTGGAAGGTCTTTCGCGCGGTCCAGGCGCAGGGGGATCGCTTCCTCGACGCCATGGAGCGATCGCAGCGGATGGAGGACGCCTACAAGGTGATCCTCGCGCTTCCGGATTCACCCTATGGCCGGGTCTTCCGCCAGGGGGTCAACTTCTTCAGCGAGTTGAGACCGGGCGCGCTCCGAGAAGGGGCCGCACCCGGTGAAGGGCTCACGCTGACGCAGCTGGAGGTTCTTCGGATGGTGATGGAGAAGGAAGAGGCGGAAGAACGGGACGAGCTTGCCGTCGGCCTGACCTGGCTCGCCATCATCGCTTCGGTCGCCCCGCTCCTCGGGCTGATGGGGACCGTGATCGGGGTGATGAACTCCTTTCTCGGCATCGTCACGACGGGCTCCTCGAACATCAACGCTGTCGCGCCCGGAGTAGCGGAAGCGCTCATCACGACGGTGGCGGGGCTCGCCGTCGCGATCCCGGCGGTGATCGCCTACAACTACTTCGTGGCCCGCCTGAACCTCGTCACCAGCGAGCTGGAAGGGTTCTCGTCCGAGTTTATCGGGACGCTGGCCCGTGAGGGGCGGGTGTGAGGGGGCGCCGCACCGCGAGGCGGGACGACCTCCGAATGAACGCGGAGATCAACGTCACCTCGCTCATTGACGTCGCTTTCACGCTTCTCGTGATCTTCATCATCACCGCTCCAATCCTCCAGGGCGGACTGGAGATCCGGCTTCCCCGCGGCGAGCTCCAGCCCGTCACCGCGCAGGGGGCGCCCTTCATTCTGGACATCCTGGAGGACGGAACGGTGAGCATCGGGGACACGCCTTTCACGGTCGAGGAATTCGCGGAGGCATTCCGGCAGCTCTACGAGGTGGCGCAGCCGGACATCGTCTACATCCGGGGGGATGCGCGCGCGGATTACGGGATCGTGTTCGGCGTGACCTCCGCGGTCGGCGCGGCGACCCGTGAAGATGGCGTCCCGATCCTGATGGTTGGTGAACCCGAACCCATTCCGCGTTGAGGGTGAGGCTGGTCGGCCGGGGGCGTTCGCCGGTGCGGCGACCCCTTTCGTCCGTGCCGTGTAGGACCTCTTTCGAGGACCGATGAGCGACCGGAACCAGAATCCCGACCGAGCCACCCACGATCCCCGCCGCCCCGGCCGCGGGCCTGTCCTCGCGTCGTTCGCGCTCCACGTCGTCCTCCTCCTCGTCACTTGGATCCTTCAGCGAGGGGTCCGCGACGTCGTCGAATACGACACGTACCAGGTCGAGATCGTGACCATGGGAGACCCGGCGGAGCTCGAGGCGGCAGCGCCCGAGCCCCCGGTCGTCGCCCCGACGCAGGAGATTCCCCCGGAGCCGGAGCCGGAGCCGGAGCCCGAACCGCCACCACCCGACCCCGAGCCGGAGGTCGTGCCCGAACCGGAGCCCGAGCCGGAGCCCGAGGTGCGGCGGGAGCCCGAGCCCGAACCGCCCCCGGCGCCCCGGCCGGAGACGCCCCCCGTCGTCGAACAGCCGCCGGTCACCGCGGAGACGAGCACGGCCGAGATGAACGTTCGGATGGAGGGCCTCCGGCGGGACTTCCCGGAGTATTACGCCCGCATCACGGCGAGGATCGATGCTTGCTTCCGGCCCACGGGATCGCCGGCGGGGACGGTCGTCCTTCGTTTCGAGATCCAGGACGACGGCACGATCCCGTCGTCGAGCATCCGCGTGCATTCCCGCTCGGGGAATCTGACCCTCGATATCCAGGCGGTCGGTGCGGTGGAGTGTGCCGGGCGCGGGCAACTCGGGCCCCTTCCCGGCGACCTGAATTCAGAAGTCCTTCCGGTCCAGTTCACGTTCTCCCCGGGCCGAGGCCCGGGGGGGTGAGACCGCCGAATCGAGGAGAGCCACGATGACCATATTCGCAACCCCCATCCACCTTCGAGGCCGCGTTGCCGGGCTCGTCCTCATCGGGGCCCTCTCCGCGGGGGGAGCGGGGCTCGACGCCCAGGTCGAGGAGCGTTTTCCCGGGGTGAGCCTCGGGCTCCAATACGAAACCCGTCCATTGCCGGCGCTCGCGATCCAGCCCTTCACGGCCCCCGCGGGGGCGGAGCCGCTCGCGAGCCAGGTCGAGAACATCGTCGCCCGCGACCTCCGCTACTCGGACCGGTTCAACGTGATGGCGAATCTCCCGACGGTGCTCGCCCGTGAAGGGGTGGACTACGAATTCTGGGACCAGATCGGCGCGGTCTGGCTCGTGGCCGGGCGGATCGAGGGATCCGGGAATTCGACGGTCCTCCTCCTGGAGCTCCACGACGTCACCTACCGCCAGGTTCGTCAGCGCGGGCGAATCCCCATCCGGGCTCTGGACTCCCCCGACTTTCGGATGTCGGTCCATGTGGCGTCGGACGCCGTCGTACAGTGGGCCTTCGGAGAACCGGGGATCGCGGCGACAAGGATCGCCTTCTCGCGACGGATGGACGACGGGACCCAGGACCTCTGGATCATAGATTCGGATGGGGAGAATCTGCGCCGTCTCACGCGCCACCAGGTCATGGGGTTTGGCCAGCCCATCTCCCTCGGACCCGCCTGGTCTCCCGATGGGACGCGCCTCGCCTACCAGTCCTTCAAGGACGTCGGGATGCCCCGGATCTACCAACTGAATCTCGTCACCGGCCAGGAGACGGCGATCCCGACGCCGCGTGACGGGGACTACATCACCCCGTCGTACCACCCGGACGGGGAGCGAATTTTCTTCGCGGTCAATGGGAGCGGACGGAACGGACTCTACAGCTACAACATCGCGCGAGGGTGTTGCTTCACGCCGATCTTCGAGGGCCGGAGCAACGACCTGAGCCCGACCTTCTCGGCCGATGGCACGAGGATGGCGTTTAATTCCCTCCGGCTCGGGGACGGCGCTCCGCAGATTTACGTAATGCCTGCGGACGGCTCCGGCCGCCCCGAGCTCGTGTCACCCTACGTGTACGATCGCCCGGGGTTTTATACATCCCCCGACTGGTGCCGGACGGGGGGGATGATGCTCTTCCACGGGAGAGTATTCGAGCGCGGAGCCCACCAGATCCTGGTCGCCGACATGACTCGGCGGGCTCCCCTGGTCCAGCTCACCTTCGAGGGTGTGAACGAGGACCCGAGCTGCGCTCCCGACGGGAGGCACCTGGTCTACTCGGCCACCCGTTCCTCCGGGCACAGCTTGAGGATCGTGGACATGGTCACCGGGAACGAGCGGACGCTCGTTTCGGGGATCGAGCCGATTCTCCCGGCGTGGTCACCGCAGCTGCCGCTCCGATGAGCGGAGGCGGGGAAGTGGGGAGCGGCTGAAAGGCAGGCCCTAACGTTGCGTGGGGCACACGCATCTCGTATATGACAGATTGGTTCGTCCGGATGTTGAAGCGTCCAATTTCGACCTGAGCGTTTGGACCCGCTGGATCCCGTGAAACAACTTCTTTAAGGAGCCTGGATGATGCATCGCAGATCCCTTCTCGCCTTCGCGATTCTCGCGGGGCTGACGCTCGCCGCGTGCGGGAGCGAGCCGCCTCCGCCACCCGCTCCAGAGCCGATGCAGGAGGCCGGGCCCAACCTCGATTCGCTCCGCGCGTACGAGGACTCGGTGCGGGCGGCCGAGGCCGAGCGGCAGCGCTTGGAGGCCGAGCGAATGGCCGGGTTGGCGAACGCCCGCGCGATCCTCGAGCAGAGAGTCCACTTCGACTACGACGAGGCGGCGCTCCGTTCGGATGCGGAAGGCGTTCTCCGCCAGAAGGTTGCGATCCTTCGGGCGAGCCCCCAAGTCCAGCTCCGGATCGAAGGGCATGCCGACGAGCGGGGATCGGTCGAGTACAACCTCGCGCTCGGCAACCGGCGCGCGCAGGCGGTCGTGGACTTCTTCGTCCAACAGGGTCTCGCGGCGAGCCGCTTCCAGACCACCTCCTTCGGGGAGGAGCGGCCCCTCGTGAACCAGAGCAACGAATCCGCTTGGGGGCAAAACCGCCGCGCCGAGTTCATCATCTTCGCGGGCGGCGACCAGATCAATCCGGGGAACTAGCCGACCTCCGGTCGTTTCTTGCGGGGCCAACCGGCCGGGCGGACCTCGCGTCCCCCGGCCGGGGTAGCCCCCGGCAGGTGCCGCTTCCGATCGAGTGCCGGCCCTCGTGCACCGGCGTGGGCCGCCCCAACCCAGCAGGGGATCATGGTCCACACCGCCCAACCGCACGGGAGTCCGTTCGAGCCCGTCCGGTGCGGAGCCCCTCCGCGCCGCCGTCCGTTCTCCCTCCTCGCGATCCCGGCCCTCTTCGCCCTCTCCGCCTGTGCGACGAAGGCGGACGTGCGCGACCTCCGGGAGAGCATCCTGGAACTCTCGGCCCAACAAAACGCGATTCTCCGCGACATCCAGGCCGAACAAGAGGCGCAGTCGGATTCGCTCCGCGCGCTCCAGAGGGGGATCCAAGACTTCCGCGCTGAGACGCTACGGCGGATCATGATCGTGGAGGACCAGCTCCTCCGCACGCAGGAGCTCGCGGGGCTTTCCCAACAGGAGCTCGCGCGGATGCGGGACCAGCTCGACCGCGACCGGGCCGCCGCCGCTTTCGGTGCCGGGGGGGGCTTCCCCACGGGGGACGCGGGAGGAGGAGGGGGCTCCGCCGGCGAGATCTTCACGGCGGCCGTGGGCCAGCGCAACACGGGGGGCCTGACGGCAGCGCGGATGGGGTTCCAGGACATCGTGAGCCGCTTCCCGAACGATCCACTCGCGCCGGAGGCGCGATTCTACCTCGCCGACATTCTCGAGCAGGAGGGCGACCGGGAAGGGGCGCTCGCCGGATTTCTGGAAATTGCGGAGTATCATCCCTCGGCGCAGACGGTCCCGAACGCCCTCTACCGGGCGGCGAATCTCTACCGCGACCTGGGAAACCGCGAGGAGGCGCGCACTCTCTACGAACGGGTGGTGAACACGTGGCCGGAGAGCCCCTCCGCGGCGCTCGCTGCGGACGCGCTTCGGAACCTGAGGTAACGCCGCCCACCGCACCGAACCGGCCGCCCCCCGCCCCCGCGGGTCCGCGGCCGACCGGACTCACCGCAGACCGCCCCTCCCATGCGCTGCCCACGATGCGACTCGGACCGGAACCGGGTGGTGGATACCCGCACGAGCCGCGGTGGGCGAGCCGTCCGCAGGCGCCGCGAATGCCTCGAGTGTGCCTTTCGCTTCACGACCTACGAGTACGTCGAAGCTCGCCCCATTCAGGTTCTCAAGAGGGATGGAAGCTCGGAGGAGTTCGACCGCGGCAAGCTCCTCCGCGCGATCCAGACGGCCTGCGCGAAGCGGCCCGTTTCCATGGAGCGGATCGACGAGCTGGTGGACGCAGTCGAAGACCTCCTGTCCAAGCAGGCCGGGCTCGAGGTCCCGAGCCAATCCATCGGCGAGATGGTGATGGAGGCGCTCAAGCCTCTCGACCGCGTGGCGTACGTTCGATTCGCGTCGGTCTACAGGGACTTCCAAGACGAGGACGAGTTCCAGAACTTCGTGGTGGAGCTGAAAGAGAAGGCGCGGATGGAGCTCGAGCGCGAGCACCAGTCGGAGCTTCCGCTTTGATGTGGGGAATCGAGGGGCGTGAATGTCGTTGAAAGGCCTGTTCAGCCGAGCCGGGAAGAAGGCGGGGGAGATGCCCTTCCTGGATCACCTGGAAGAGTTGCGGTGGCGGATCCTCAAGTCCGTCGCCGCGATCGTCATCGGCGCGATCCTGGGGTGGGTGATCGTCCAGCGCTTCGGGGTGATGGACCTCCTCATTCGCCCGGTGCGCCCGCTGCTGGGCGACAACGGGCTCGCGGCCCTGAGTCCCCTCACTCCCTTCATGGTGACGCTGAAGCTCGCGCTCGTTGTCGGGCTCACCCTCGCCTTCCCGATCGTGGTCCACCAGGTCTGGGCCTTCCTCTCCCCCGGGCTCACGAGGGAGGAGAAACGAGTCATCGTCCCGAGCCTGTACTTCGGCCTCATTCTCTTCATGACGGGAGTCGCGGCCGCCTACTTCGCGGTCCTCCCGGTCGCGCTCAAGTTCCTGGCCGGTTTCCAGCAGGACTACCTCGACCCGATCTACGAGGTCGGCGCCTATCTCAGCTTCGTGACCAAGCTTCTGATCGCCTTCGGGGTGGCCTTCGAGCTTCCGGTGGTCATCATGATCCTCTCCGCGCTGGGGCTCATGACTCCAAAGTTCATGCGGGAGAAACGGCGCCACGCCATCGTCATCATTGCGGCTGCTGCGGTCGTCCTCACCCCGGGGGGCGATGTCGCGTCTTCGGTCCTGATGACTATTCCGATGCTCTTCCTTTACGAGATCAGCATCTTCCTTTCCGCGGCGATCCAGCGGCGGCGGGAGCGGGGCGAGACGGAAAACCGACTCCTCCCCGTGGAGGAGCCGCCCACGGGCGCGGTGGGGATCCGGGGGCCCTGGGACAACTCGTGACCGCGCGATCCATGCGCCTTCCAGCGCCGGCTCTGGCCGCCCTCGTCGTCGTGAGCTTTGCCGCGCGCCCGGGCGAGCTTAAGGCGCAGGAACCCGCCGCGCCCTCTGCGGCCGCGGTGCGCGCGGATTCGCTCCGAAACGTCGTGCTCGACCGGCTCCGCGGACGGCGGGAGGTGGGAGCTCCCGTGGAAGGGGATAGCGTTCCGCCCGACTCGGCGGCGGTGGAGCCGGGAGCCGACCCCACGGTCCCCGCGGTCGTGGTCGTCCAGCCGCGCATCCCCGCGGAACTCCCCCTCGGAGCCGACTCGATCATGGAGGCGCTCCTCCGCGTCGAGGGCTTCAGCTCGGCCAGTTACAGCGGCGACCGGGCGGATTTCTCCGCCCCCTCGCGGCGCCTCGTCCTACAGGGGACCGAAGAACGTCGCGCGACCTTCTCGGGGGACGGAAATCGCCTCGAGGCGGATTCCTCGATCACCTACGACGACACGGTCGAGCGGATCCGGACCGCGGGCCGCACCGACTTCGTTCCCGCAGTGGGTGCGCCGGTCCAGAGCGCGGTTCTGATCTACGACGTCGCCGCGAACCGAGGAACCGCGAGGGACGCTCGGACGACCTACGATGAGGGCGCGCGCTGGATCGTGCAGGGAGATCTCGATTCGGTGGAGTCGGGGCTTCTCTTCGCGAGCTCCGCGCGCTTTACCTCTTGCGATCTCGCGAATCCGCATTCGTACTTCGAGGCGTCAGAGCTCAAGATGGTGAGCAACAGCATTCTCGTGGCGTGGCCGGTTCGCATGTATATCGAGGACGTCCCGGTGCTCTGGCTCCCCTTCATCTTCCAGAATCTCGAGCGGGGACGGTCGAGCGGGCTCCTCACGCCGGTCTTTTCGATGAACGACATCGTCCGGACGTCGTCGGGCTACAACCGACGGCTCTCGAACCTCGGGTTCTACTGGTCGATGAGCGACTACTCCGATGTGACCCTCGCGCTCGATTGGTACTCGAATAATTACACGGCGGTCCAGACCGGGATGAACTACGCCTGGAACCGGCACTTCCTCACGGGATCGCTGAACGTGAAGCACTATTGGGGAGTGAGTGGGCGCCGCGAGCTCGGGCTCAACACGTCGAACGATTGGCGTCCGACCGAACGGACGAACGTGCGCGGTGGGGCGAGCTTCATCTCCAGCTCCGAGTTTCTCCTGCAGAACTCGCTGGACCCGAGAGAGATCAACCAGACCGTGGATTCGGACGTGAGCGTCTCGCGGCGTTTCGACTTCGGGAACCTGACACTGGGCGCTAGCCGCAGGCAGTATCTGAATGAGGATCGAACGGAGCTCACCCTTCCCTCCGGAAGTTTTTCCCTCTCGACCCTCACCTTGCTCGGCGCGCCACCGCAGACGGCCCGTTGGTACAACAACATCGGCGTCACGGGCTCGACGAGCTGGAGCCAGCGGAAAGTGGAGCGCGGACTCGACCCGGAGGCCGAGTTCAGCTTCTCGCAGACCTCCAACGTGCGCACGCAGGGAAGCGCGCGTGGGAGCATGAGAGTGGGCGATCTCTCGCTCTCGGGATCCCTTCAGGCGTCGGAAATCGTCTTCGGCAACGTACCCGGCGAGTTCTTCCCCGCCGGGTCCGAAAGCTTCGGCGAATTCCGTTCCGCCGATCTCAACTGGTCCGCGTCCCTCTCCTATCTCCAACGCCTCATCGGTTCCACGACGCTGACTCCAAACCTCTCCCTTGACGGGCAGATGCTCAGGGTGGACTCGATCGCGGAGGCGACCCGATTCGTCGAGGCGCCGCTTCGGACCCGGATAGGCGTCACCCTCCAGAGCGACTTCTACGGATTTTATCCGGGCTTCGGGCCCTTCGAGACGCTCAGGCATAAGATCACCCCCGCGATCACCTGGTCGTATTCGCCGGAGGTGGAGCCCACGGAGTTGCAGGAGAGGGTCTTCGGGGGCGGATTCGCACGAGTTCAGAACGTCTACGGAGTCAGCATCAACCAGACCTGGGAGGCGAAGGCGCGCGAAGGGACGGACGTGGCGCCGGTCGCGGGTGTCGCGGGGCTGCCGATCGTCGCCGACACGACCGCCGGAGACGCGCCGCCGGGGGCCGAAGTCGAGGCGGGGCTCCTGGTGGCCGAAGAGCTGGAGGTGATCCAGGGGGACGCGCCCCTCCCTCAGACCGGCGACGACGGAGGCCCGGGCCGCCTGCCGCCTTCGCGGGTCGTGACCCTCCTCGCTCTGAACACCAGCGCGCTCAGCTACGACAAGATCGTGGCGGATTCCACCGGGCGTTTTCTGGACGGCTTTACTACGACGACTCTCTCGAACACGATCAGCTCCGACTACCTGCGCGGGCTCAGCCTCTCCTTCTCTCACTCCCTCTTCGATGATTTCCAACGAGCGGAGGAGGGCGGGGCCCGGCGCTTCGACCCACACCTCTCACAGGTCAGCCTCGGCTTCGGCTTGAACGAGCGTTCCGGTCTGGTAACCCTTCTCCGCAGGCTTCTCCGGATTCCGGCGACTTTGCCCCCCGAGGCGGAAGCGCCGCTTCCCGAGGAGCCGGAGGAGGCCCCAGGCGAACGGGCCGGATTCGACGCGAACCGGGTGATTCCGGGAGGGGTCGGGGAGATGGATGAGCGGCCACGCAGGGAGGGATGGGATGCCACACTCCAATATTCCCTCCAGCGACCTCGCCCGACCGCCGTCGGGGCCGGTGACCGCTTCCAGACACTCTCCGCGCAGATCTCCTTCGCGCCTTCCGAGAACTGGACGGTGGACTGGAGGACCTCTTATGACGTGGAAGAGAGGCGGTTTAATGACCATGTCGTCCGGCTGACCCGCGACCTGCACGAGTGGGAGGCGAATTTCAGCTTCCGCCAGACGATTACGGGAAACTGGTCCTTCCAGTTCGAGGTTGCGCTTCGCGCAAATCAGGACCTTCGCTTCGACTTCGAGCAAAGGAGCTTGGAAGGGCAGGGGTCGGGCCTCTGAAGCATGTCCCCCTGAGGGGACACATCTTTGCGACCCGATCCCACCTCGATCCCGGGAAATCGCGCAGGGTGGCCCTTTTCGGCGGCGGCATGGGTCCTGCTCCTGGGATGGACGAATGTGGCCCGGGTCCCGATCCCGCGGGGCCCCTCCGCCGCATCCCGAACGGAAGGAGCACGACATGGGAGACCGCGCGGGCGGCGCACGCAGCGTCCGAACGACGATTCTGGCCATCCTCCTCTCCCTCGGCCTGTTCGGGTGCGAATCCGGCGGAACCTTGGGTCCGGGCAATGCCCCGGCGCCTCCCCTCGACTTCGACGCCTTCTACTACAACCTCGCGGTCCACCTCTCCTGGGAGCTGGCCTCGGATTGGGATGGCGAGCCCTTCAGAATCTTCGGAAAGAGGGTCAACGATCCGAACTATTTTCTGATCGCGGAGGTCACGAACTGCTCGAACGGCCTCTGTTCGTACCGGGACGTGAACATCCTCCCCAACGTGACCTACCAATACTACGTGGCGGCCGTGGGCCCCGGTGGGACCGAAACGCCCTCCGACGTGGCCATCGAGGTCCTCGTCCCTACTCCGACACCTCCTCCCACCCCGGGCAGCTTCGAAGCGATCGCGCTCGACCGCGCGATCTTCCTGACCTGGGACACGCAGAGCCGATCGGCCGACGACTTCGCCTTCTACCGGGTCTACTTTCACAACGGGACCTCCGGGACGTTGATCGGGGAGACGGACTCCGAAGGATTCCTCGACCTCCTCGTCCAGAACGGAGACACCTACGGGTACTTCGTGACGGCGGTGGACAACGTCGGGCACGAGAGCCAGGGGAGCACGCTGGCGCAGGCCACGCCGAGACCCGACTTCCAGGGCGAGTTCCTCTTCGCCTTCGAAGACGTGCCGGAGGAATCGGGCTTCCGGTTTCAGGTCAACGATCAGGACGACCCAATTGTTCATGGAACCGACGCGAGTCGCCACTTCCGGCTCGAGGCCGACTTGGACGGGTGGTTCCTCGTTCCGGGACCCACGGCGCAGGTGCATCCTCAGGAGAGGATCACGACCGCCCTCCGGTGTGGGCCCGCGGCCGACCCGGGGTGCGTGGACTTCCCGGCGGCGCCCTCGACCGGGTACGTGTCCGCGCCGGTGGGGCTCGCCCCGGAGCGGAGCTACGTGCTGCGCGTGCAGGAGGGGAACAGCTTCCGGTACGGTGTGGTCCGTGTCACGCACGTGGGGTTCGCGAACGAGGGAGCCTTCGCGGTCTTCGACTGGGCCTTCCAGCTCCAGCCGGGTAACCTGAACCTCGCTCCGCCGGCGCCCTGACCGAGCGTGCGATCACCCGGAAACCCTTGGGGTGCTTGGCTTGTGCCCCCATCCGCCCCGGGCTATCTTCCCGACCATGATACCTGTGCTGGAGGCGGTGCCCAACTTCAGCGCGGGACGGGACCGACCCCTTCTCGATCGCTTGATTCGAGCCGCCGAGGACCGGGGTGCGGACGTGTTGGACGCGTCGGCCGACGCGGATCATAACCGGGCCGTGATCACGTTCGTGGGACCGCCCGACGTCGTCGAGGAATCCGCGGTGGCCCTCGCCGAGCTCGCCGTGGAGGCGATCGACCTGAGGGAGCACCGGGGGGTTCACCCCCGGATCGGGGCGCTCGACGTCCTCCCCCTCGTTCCACTCGTCGGTCTCACCATGGATGAGGCCCGAGCCTCGGCCCGGCGCGTGGGGGAGCGGCTCGCCGCCGAGGTCGGCCTGCCGGTCTATTTTTACGGAGAGTCCTCGGAACCGCCGGGGCGGCGGCTGGCCGAGCTGCGACGCGGGGGATTCGAATCGTTGGCCAGGGGGTTTCCCGAGGGGCGGCGGCCCGACCTCCTTCCGCAGGGGTGGAGCCATGCCGGAGCGCATCCCTCCGCCGGGGCCGTCTGCGTGGGGGCTCGACCCCTTCTGTTGGCCTGGAACGTCGAGGTCGAGGGACTGTCCCGCGATGCCCTCGAAGAGTTGGCCCGAAGCCTGCGGGAGAAGTCGGGCGGCTTTCCGGGCCTTCGCGCCCTCGGTTTCGTTCGGGGCCCGCAAGCGTTGATGCAGATCTCGATGAACTTCGAGGACGTCGCGCGCCGGAGTCCCTTCGAGGTCTTTGAGGCCGTCGAGACCCGGGTCGTGGAGTGGGGTGGAAGGATCGTGGAGACGGAGGTGGTGGGGCTCATTCCCGACCGTCTCCTGTTGGAGGCGGGAGCCGATCGCCTGACGCTGCGGGGACCGGGAATGGACCGTGTCCTCGAACACCGGCTGCTGAACCATGTGACGGACCGGGTCGCGCGCGAAGTGGATCTCCTCGAGCGTTCCGTCCTTCCGCATCGGAGTGTGCTTCCCGCAGAGGTATCGGACGCCGTGAATCGACTCGTGCGGGCCCTCTCGAACCGAAGATTCCGGGACTTGGAGCCATGAAGACCGATGCACTGAAGGAAGAGGCGCGCCGTTTTGAGCAGCGCGAGGAGTGGGGAAAGGCTCTCGAGCTCTACCTCCAGGCGATCGAACGCCAGGCGGACGAAGACGAGCCGGAAATTGCGCTCCACAATCGCGTCGGCGACCTCCAGCTCCGGCTCGGGGACGTGCTCGGCGCGGTGAGCAGCTACAACCAGGCCATCTCGCTCTACCTCGACGCGGGTCTTCCGAACAACGCCATCGCCGTCTGCCGGAAGATCATCCGCAACGATCCCCGGCGTCCCGATGCCTTCCTCCGGATGGCAAGGATTCGTGCGTCTCAGGGGCTGGTCGTGGATGCGCGGCAGAACTTCCTCACCTACGCGGAGATGATGCAGGCGAAGGGGAAATCCGAGGAAGCCATCGCCGCGCTCGAGGAGCTCATCGCGGCGGCGAGGGACGATGCCGAGACGCGCGAGCTCCTGGCGGATCGCCTCCTCCGGCATGAGCGCTTGGACGATGCGCTCGCCCGCCTGAAGGAAGCATACCGGATCCATGCCCGCGCGGGCGATGAGGAGAACGCGAGTCGCATTCTCGACCGGCTGCGCGAGCTCGCGCCCGACCAGCCCCTTCCCGACGCCGACGGTCCTTTCCCCGCTACGCCGGAGTTCGAGGAGGTGCCGCGCGACGAGGCCGCAGGACTGGCCGGCTTTGAAACCACCGCGCTCGGAGGGGAGGCGGAGCCGGAAGCAGCCGCGCGTGAGGATGAAGCCGCGCCGGTCTCGGGCCTGGAACCCGCGCACGACATGTTCAGGACCGATGCGGAAGCCGAGTTCGCCTCCGGAGCGGAGACGGAGGCGGAATCCGAAGTCCCGCGCGAGTGGGACGACGACCTGGTCTCCGCCGAAGCGGAGATCGAGCCGGAGGAAGACTCTTCGCCTCTCCCCTTTCTGACCGCGGACGCGGCGGAGCTCGTCGGCACCCACGAAGATGCCGAAGACTATGAGGAGGGGCCGGAGTCGTGGGAGGCCGAGGCCGCTCTGGAACTTCCGGACCTGGTGCCCGCGCTCCGCGAGCGTGTGGCGAGCGATCCGGCGGACGGGGAGGGTTGGCTTCTTCTCGCCCGCGAGCTCCTCGAAGGGGGCAACGAGGTGGAAGGGGGTGACGCACTCCACCGTGCGCACCAGGCATACGCCGCCGGAGGCGACCCAAGGGCCGCGATGCAGGTCGCCGAGGAGCTCCTCATCCTCCAGCCAACGAGGCTCGATCTTCGCCAGCGCGTGGTCGAATACGCCCATATGACCGGGGATCAGGACCTCCTCCTGGATGCCTTCATGGAGTTGGCCTCCGCTCTTCACGGCACAGGCGACACGGATCACGCCCGTGCGGTCCTCGAACGCATCGTGAAACTCGCCCCCGGCCACGAACGGGCCGGTGCCCTCCTGGCCGAAATCACGCCGCGCCAGGCGCCGCCGCCCACGAAGGCCGCGCAACCGCGGGCGGAGACTTCGCCGCCGGCGAAGGGAGCCCCGCCCGCGTCTCCTCCATCGGGCGATTACGTGGACCTCGGGGCTCTCGTCCTCGACGAAAAGGGAGAGGAAACGACCCGCTGGGTCGTTCCCGCCGACGCTCCCTCCGCGGACGAAGACGCGGACTTCAAGCGCACTCTCCAGCAGTTCAAGGCGAAAGTCGCGGAAAATCTCTCCGTGGATGACGCCAAGGCGCACTACGATCTTGGGACCGCCTATAAGGAGATGGGGCTGATGGAGGAAGCGATCGGCGAGTTCCAGCAAGCGCTCCGCGCGGATCCCGCGAACCTCGCCGCCTTCGAGGTCCTCGGCCAGTGTTTCCTCGAAAAGGGAGAACCTCAGGCGGCGATCCGGACGCTCGAGCGCGGCCTCCGCCTCCCGATCCAGGTCGAGGACGACCTCCTCGGGATCTACTACTGCTTGGGGAACTCGCACGAGGTGGTGGGGAACACCGATTCCGCGAAGGAGTTCTACGAGAGAATCTTCGCACTCGACATCAACTTCAAGGATGTGACGGATCGCCTCAGGGACCTCCGGTGACGTCCGGTCGGGTCCAACCGTCGCGGGCCGGCCGGCCATGAACGAAGCTCCCTCCGCTCCCCTCCGTGCGCCTTCGAGGCTTGCACGTATCCAGGAGCCCGTGCGGGAACGGCTCGACGGCGTCGTCGAGGAGATCCGCCGGATCATCCACTCGGACTTCGAGATCCAGGAGGAGGTGAACGACTACCTCCTCAAGATGCGCGGCAAGTTTTTTCGCCCCACCCTCCTCCTCCTCACGAGCCAGGTCGGGGACCGTCCCCACGAGGACGCCCTCCCCCTCGCCGCGGTCGTGGAGCTCGTGCATCTCGCGACGCTCGTTCACGATGACGCCGTGGATCATTCGGTCCTCCGCCGCGGGCTTCCGACGGTCAATCAGCTCTGGAACCACCAGGTCGCGATCATCGCGGGGGACTTCCTTTATTCGCGTTCGGTCCTGGAGCTCACGCGGGTGGGGCGGCTCGATGCGATCCGGGCGCTTGCGGCGGCCTCGAACGAGATGAGCGTCGGGGAGCTTCGCCAGCTCGTTTCCTTCGACGCGCTCGACTTCACCGAAGAGGACTACTACCGTCTGATCTCGTGCAAGACTGCTTCGCTCATGGGCGCGTCCTGCGAGATCGGGGCGCTCGTCGGGATCGAGGGGTACCGGGAACCCTACCGGCGATACGGGGAGGCTCTCGGCATGGCTTTCCAGATCGCGGACGACCTCCTCGATTACGAGGGGAGCGAGGAACGTACGGGGAAGCCGGTTGGGCACGATCTCCGGGAGCGGAAGGTGACCCTCCCTCTCGTGGAGGCCCTCCGCCGATGCGGCCCCGACGACCGGGAGCGGGTGCGGAGCTTTTTCACCCAGGTCGAGCCTTCCGATGAGGAGATCTCCGCTATCGTGGAACTGGTCCGGACTGCCGGGGGGCTTGAATATGCACGGGAGCGGGCGCGCCACTACGCCGAGATCGCCGGGGCGGCGCTCGCCGAGGTTCCCGAGCGGGGGGAGGCCCGGGATGCCCTCCAGGCGGCGATCGGGTACGCCGTCGAACGGTCCCGATGAGCCTGGCCGCAACCCTTTCGACCCCTGGCGCACATCGGCGCGAGGCCGTCCAATTGGTTAGATTAAGTAGATCGGAGATGGGGGAGACGACCGAGAGGGGCTCGAGACCCGGGTGGAGGTGGTGACGCTGAGCATGCTCCTCGACAACCGGAGCCGCACCGCCTCCCGTGTGGCTTGGAGCCTGATCCTCGGACTTTTTCTCGGCGGGCTCTTCACGGAGCTTTCCGAGCGATTCCTCCCCGAGAGCGCGGCGCGCGACTTCTTCACGACATCGGTCTCCGCGTCGGTCGGCCCCCTTCACCTCGATCTGGTCGCCGTCGCCATCACGCTGGGCCCCGTGGCCCTGACGATCAACGTGCTCACCCTGGTGGGGATCGGGCTGGTGCTCCTGGTCGCCCGCTCGTGGATCTGAGGCCGTAAGGGCCGGATTCCGAGGCCATCTAAGCCACCACTGGAGGACCGAAGGCCATGTTCAGCGGAATCGGGATGTGGGAGCTCATCTTCCTCTTCGTCATCGTGCTCCTTCTCTTCGGCGCGAAGCGGCTCCCCGAGATCGGGGCGTCCCTGGGGAAGGGAATCCGAGAGTTCAAGGGCTCGCTCCGTGAGATCGAAGGCGAGCTGAAACTCCCGCCGGAGCAGGAGAAGGGCCGCCCGCAGCAGGCGCAGCCGCAGGCTCGCGCCAAGGAAGCGGAGGAAGAGGGGGGGAACGGTGGGGAGCCCCGGCGCCTGACGACGAGCCAGTAAAGCCGGAGTTCTCGGCTCGGCCGGTCAGTATCCCAGACCGCCGAACGGCATGTTCGCCTGCATTTCTTCGGCGGCTCTGAAGTATGCCTCGCGGTTGTCCACGATGCGGATGGTCTCGCGGAGCCCCTCGATCCACTTTCCGAGCCGCTCCTGCTCGATCTGGAGCGTGACCTCCGAACGCTGAACGTCCTTCTGGGCCTCCCAGGCCTCTCGGTCGGCCTCCGTGCGTGCCTCGACGCGCAGGATGGCGATCCGGTTCCCGGCGATGACCGGCCCCGCGATCTCGCCGACGGGGGCGCCGAAAGCGGCCCCGATTGCCGGCGTGGACTGCCCCAAATTCGGCACGATCGTGGTTCGAGCGAACGGGCCCTCGTGGACCACCGGACGCCCCAGCCGGGCCGCGAGTTCCTCGAGACTGATGGCTCCGTTTCGGAGTTCGGTCGCCCAGCCGCGCGCCTCGTTCATCGCGAGTTCGAGCTTCCGCTCCGCCCGGATGTCCGCCTCGATCCGGCTCGATGCCTCGGCGACGGTGAGAGTGCCGGCCGGGGCGAGAGAGACGATCTCCAGCATGTAAAAGGCGTCGGGGCTTTCGAAGAGGGGGCTGACAGCGCCTCCGCCTTCCGCGTCGAGGAAGATCCAGTCCTGCCCTTCAGCCGCGTTCCCGACCCCCGCGAGCGTGGCCGACTCCTCCGTGATCTCTCCCGTGAGCACATCGAGCCCGAAGGCCGCGGCAGCCTCCGCCAAGCTGCGCCGCTCGCCCAGTGTCTCCAGGGAGTCGGCTTGGGTGAAGAGCGCGATCTCCGATTCGTCGGTTCGGACCACCTCGATCAGGATGTGGCGAAGCTCGGCCTGGTCCTCCTCGCGCGAAATGACCTCGAGGAGGTGAACTCCCGCCGTGGTCAGCACCGGCTCGCTCACTTCTCCCACGGGGAGTGAAAAGGCGGCAGAGTCGAGCTGGGGGAGAAGCTCTCCCCGGGCCCAGGACCCCATGTCGCCGCCGCTCATCGCCGAGCCCACGTCGTCACTCTCCCGTTCCGCCACCTCCGCGAAGGGCGTTCCCCCGAGGATTTCCTCCCGCAAGGTGAGGATTCGATCGCGTGCGGCGGTGGTGTCCGCGGCGGTGGGGCGGATGTCGAGGAAGGTGTAACGCACCTGGGCCCGCCCCGGAACCGCGAATTCGTCCGCGTTCGCCCGGTAATAACGAGAGATCTCCTCTTCGGTGACCGTAACCGCGGCGTCGGGGACATGTGTGACGGGGTCGATCAGGAGGGCGGTGACTTCGACCGACTCCCGGGAGGCCTTCCAGCGCTCCCAGAGCTCCCGGTCGGAGACGAAAATGCCGGCGGTGACCTGGAAAGCGAGCTTCTCCCTCGGGATCGTTTGCCGGTAGTATTCCTCGAGGCTCAGGAGGAAACCCGGGTTCTGAGCCTGCTGGCTGATATATTGGCGGTAGAGGGCGAGGTCGAACTGGCCCGCCGCGTTCTGAAAGGCCGGATCGCTCCGGAACTGCGGCGGCGGGTCGTTCTGGGCCCGGGCGAGGATCTCCTCGTCGCTCACCCGGATTCCACGGCGCTCCAGCTCGTTTCGGATGAGGATGTCGTTCACGACCTCGTTCCACGCCGTATCCTCGATCTCCCGGTTCTGCGCTGTGGAAACCGGCCCCGACTGGGAGCGCGCGACCTGGTCGTAAAGCGTCTGGTAAACGTTCTGGTAGGCCTGCACCGAAACCGGCGTGCGCCCGACTCTCCCCAGGTCTCCACCCACTGAGCGCCCGCTCACGTCCATCCCCCACTCGAAGACCATCAGCGCCACGAACGCGAAGGCCACGAGGATCATGATGATCTTCGTGTTCTGGCGCATCTGCCGCATCAGCATACGGCGAACTCCTCGAAGGTGGACTCGCGCGGGAGGGGTGCCGGCGCGCCCCCGCGCCCGGATGAGGGCCCGAAGGCCCCCCGGAGATCCCGGGGAAACGGGCCGAAACGTAACCCGTTTCCACGGGGCGCTCAACCAGATTCCGACCCGCCCCGGGGCCCGAGGTTCCGTTGACACGATTTCCGGGCGTTCCGTATCTTCCTCGACAGGTTCTCCTCGGGCATCTCCGCCGCCCAATCCTCGCTCGATGCACCGACAAGTCGGTGAAGAAAGGAACCAGCGTGTCCGAGTCGCTCGACCAGGAGATCCGAACTCTGCGGGCCCAGTTCTGGTCGGCGCGGGACCCCGAAGGGCGGGCCTTCGCCCCGCTTGCGGAAGCTTACCGGCGGTTGGGGGATCTCGACGAGGCGACCTCTCTCGTCCGAGACGGCCTGGACCGCCTTCCCGACTTCTCAACCGGCCATCTCGTCGCTTCCCGAGTGGCGCGGGACCGCGGCGACCTCCTTTTGGCCCGGGAGCACCTGGATCGGGTCCTCGACCTCGACCCGGAGAATGTCCTTGCCCTTCTGGAGCGGGCGGACGCACGGGCCTCGGAGGCGGACGGGGAAGGCGCGGCCTTCGACCTGAAGGCCGCGTTGGAGCTGGAGCCGGAAAACGCGGCCGCCCTGGGGCGGCTCGCCGACCTCGAGGACTCCCGCTGGGCCACGATGTTGGAGGGGGGGCAAGTGGGCGGTCCCGGTCTCCCGTCCCAAGGGGATCCCGCGCCCCCTCCCACGCCACCGCCGGACATCGCGACCGGCTCGGCCATTGTGCCCGCTCCCGAGCGGGTACCGGCCGACGGCGAGGACCGGGAAGAGGCGGAGGAGGACGAGTTCGCGGCGCGTATGGCCGCGGAGGAGGAATCGGATGAAGAGACTTTCCTCATGACCCGCACGATGGCTGAGCTCTACGCGAAGCAGGGGCTCCACGAGCGGGCGGTCGAGGTGTACGTGCAGCTGGTCGAGGCGAACCCGGATGACGCCGGGCTCGCGGAGCGACTGAGCGAGCTCGAGACTCACGCCTTCGAAGAGACGGAGGGAGAGGAGGAGCGCCCGCCCGCCCGGCTCGTGATCGAAGACATCGAGGAGGAGGAGGAGGAGGAGGGACCCGGAGTTCCGCCCTCCCCCCTCCCTTCTGCCGCGGAAGTTGCCATGGAGGTAGAGGGAGTCGGAGAGGTGTGGCTGGAAGTGGAGGTCGTCGAAGAGGAGGCGATCGAGAGGACGAGCCTCGCGCCGACCACGCGCGAGAGCGGTCCCCGGACGATCGCGGAGTACCTCGGGGACCTCCTCGCCTGGGTTCCCGGCGCCGTTCCCGTCGCCTCCCTCGCTCCGGATGGGTTGGAGGGTTCGAGCGTTCCACCCGCCCCTCTCACCACCGCCGAATGCGACCCCGATGAGGACGCGGAGGGGGCACACCGGGACGAAGGGGACACGGACGGGTTCGATGCCTGGCTGAGGAGCCTCCGCTCGTGAAGATCGTCGTCATCCACGGCCCCAACCTCCAGCTCCTGGGAACACGTGAGCCCGAACTGTATGGGGCGGAATCCCTCGCGGACGTGGATCGAATGATCTCCGAGCTCGCCGGCGAGCTCGGGGTCCAAGTCGAAACCTTCCAGTCGAACCACGAGGGGGAGATTCTCGACTTCGTGGCGAGGGCGGCCGGATCGGCCGACGGCTTTCTCGTGAATCCCGGCGCCCTGACGCACACGTCAGTGGCGTTCCGCGACGCCCTGGTCGGGGTCGGGCGGCCCTTCGTGGAGGTCCACATCTCGAACACGGCCGGCCGGGAGCCGTTCCGCGCTCACTCCTACCTTTCCCCCGTGGCCGCCGGGGTAGTGTTTGGATTCGGGGTCCAGGGCTATCTTCTTGGGTTCCGGGGGCTGGCGAGCCGGCTTTCCGGCGCCTGAACAGAATCATCACACATCCCAGATAGATCGCATGGCCTCGACGGCGGATTTCAGGAACGGGCTGGTGTTGGACATGGACGGGGTCCTCTGGGCCATCACCTACTTTCAGCACGTGAAGCCCGGAAAGGGCGGCGCCTTCGTGCGGACGAAGCTGAAAAACGTCCTTACGGGCCAGGTCGTGGAACGGACGTTTCGTGCGGGAGACAAGGTGAGCACGGTGCGTCTCATGCGGCGTCCCGTGAACTACAGCTACACGGACGGCCAGTTTTATTTCTTCATGGACCAGCAAACCTTCGAGATGATCCCGATCTCGGGGGACCTGATTGGCGCTGGCCAGCTCCGATACCTGAAGGAAAACATGGAGTGCGAGGGGCTCGTGCATGACGATCGCGTGATCGCGGTGGAGCTCCCTGACTTCGTCGTTCTCCAGGTGACGCGGACCGATCCGGGCCTGCGGGGCGATACGGCTCAGGGCGGAACGAAGCCGGCGACGCTAGAGACGGGAGCGGTCATTCAGGTTCCCCTTTTCATCGAAGAGGGCGACGTGGTCCGGGTGGATCGCCGCGAAGACAAGTATCTGGAGCGAGCCTGAGCTGAATGATTGATCTCGAGTTCATCGAGAGGCTGATCCGCACGCTCGACGCGAGCGGGCTCGATCACATCGAGATCGAGCGGGGCGGAACACGTGTCCGCCTTTCGAGGACGCCGGCGCCCGCCCCCGTCGTCTTCGCGCCCGAGGCTCCGGGCCACGCGGCCGATCCTTCTGGCTCCGCACCAGGGCGGCCGGCACCCCAAGGCGCTCCGGACGCGGGGTCCGCTGCGCCTCCGCCGGAGTCCTTGCCGGACAACGTCGTCGAGATCACTTCCCCCATGGTCGGCACATTTTACAGGGCCGCTTCCCCCGACGCCGATCCTTTCATCGAAGTGGGCCGCCGCATCGCCAAGGGAGATCCGCTCTGCATTATCGAGGCGATGAAGCTCATGAACGAGTTGGAATCCGACCTCGATGGAATCGTCCGAGAGGTCTGCGTGTCCAACGGGGCGCCCGTGGAGTACGGCCAGGTGCTCTTCCGGGTCGAGCCCGCCTGAGACGAGCTCCCAGGAAATCTCTTCTTTCGGGGACTAATCGGTGTTCAAGAAGGTGCTGGTCGCGAACCGGGGCGAAATCGCCCTGCGGGTGATTCGGGCCTGCCAGGAGCTCGGCGTTCCCACCGTCGCCGTGTTTTCCGAAGCGGACCGAGAGTCGCTCCATGTTCGTTTTTCGGACGAGGAGGTGTGCATCGGACCGCCCCAGTCCTCCGAGTCCTATCTGAACATTCCGAGGATCATGGCGGCCGCGGAGATTACCGGGGCCGAGGCGATCCACCCCGGTTACGGATTCCTCGCGGAAAACGCCGAATTCGCCGAGATCTGCGAGCGCTCCAACGTGACCTTCATCGGTCCGTCGGCGGAGCAGATCCGGGCGATGGGGGAAAAGGCGCGGGCGCGCCAACTCATGATTGAAGCGGGAATTCCGACCGTCCCGGGCTCGGACGGCCTTGTTCGCGATCCGAGAGAGGCGATGGAGATCGCGCGCGCCACCGGCTTTCCCATCATGGTCAAGGCGGCGGCGGGGGGCGGAGGGAAGGGAATGCGAGTCGCGCCAGACGAGGCGAGCCTGGAGCGCCTTCTCCGCGCGGCTCAGAACGAGGCTCAGGCCGCCTTCGGGGACGGCTCCGTCTATCTGGAGCGGGCCCTTCAGCACCCGCGCCATGTGGAGATTCAGGTCTTCGGCGATACGCACGGGCGGATCGTCCACCTCGGGGAGCGGGATTGCTCGGTGCAGCGCCGCCATCAGAAGCTCGTGGAGGAGGCGCCCTCGCCCGTCCTCAATTCCGAGCTCCGTGAGGAGATGGGGGCGGTCGCCGTGCGGGCCGCGGCGACGATCGGGTACGTCGGAGCCGGAACGGTCGAGTTCCTTCTCGAGCCCGATGGCTCTTACTTCTTCATCGAGATGAACACGCGGATCCAGGTGGAGCACCCCGTCACGGAGGTGACGACGGGATTCGACCTGGTCAAGGAGCAAATCCTCGTCGCCGCGGGCGAGCGGCTCTCCTTTCCGGAGGGCCCCGTCGTCATGCGCGGCCACGCCATCGAGTTCCGGATCAATGCTGAAAACCCCGAGAGGAACTTTCAGCCTTCGCCGGGGCAGATCACGACCTTTCACCCGCCGGGAGGACCGGGTGTACGGCTCGACACCCATGTCTATGCGGGGTACCGCGTTCCGCCCTATTACGACTCCCTGCTCGCGAAACTCATCGTGAGTGGAAAGACGCGAGAAGAGGCGCTCGTGCGGGCACGCTACGCGCTGGGTTCCTTCGTGATCGAGGGGGTATTCACGACGATCCCATTCCTATCGGAGCTGGTTCGACACCCGAGATTCCAGTCGGGAGATGTCGACACCCATTTCGTCGAGCGGATGCTCGCCGAGCGCGCCGCATCCTGAGATTCGAGACGAGATCCATGAAGGTCCGCACCTTTTTGTCCGCCGCCGAAGCCGAGTCCGGGGAAGTCGCGGGGCACACGGCGGTCGTGATCGACGTCATCCGGGCCACCTCCACGATCGTCGAAGCGCTCGCCGCGGGAGCGCGAGCCGTCTACCCGACCGTCTCCACGGAAGATGCCATCCGTATCGCCAACTCACTCGGCCGCGACGACACTCTCCTCTGCGGTGAGCGGAAGGGACTCAAGATTCCGGGGTTCGACCTGGGGAACTCCCCCTCGGAATTCACTTCGGAGAGCGTCGGTGGGATGCGTCTCGTGATGAGCACCACGAATGGAACGCGGGCCTTTCTCGCCGCGGAGGATGCGGATCGCATCGTCGCCGCCTCCCTCATGAATCTCTCGGCGGTCGTAGAGTCCGTCCGCGACGCCGACCGAATCGCGCTGATCTGCGCCGGCCGCGAGGGCCGCTTCTCGCTCGACGACGCCCTCTGCGCGGGGGTGATCATCCGCGAGCTCGAAGGCGACGGCGAGGCGGCGGAGCGGGATCTCGACGACGCCTCGCGCGCGGTCCTCGCCCTTTCCGCGAAGTTCAAGCCGGACCTCGCCCTCCTCCGCTCGACGGAGGCGGGCGCGGCCCTGGTGGAGGTGGGGCTCGAGGCCGATCTTTCGGCCTGTGCCTCGAGGGACCGGCACGACCTCGTGCCCGAGATGGGCGATCGGACGATCCGGGTGCCGGAGAAGGGATCTTGAACGGCTCACCGAACTCGTCGTGAGCCGAGCCAGAATGGCGAAATCCCAGCGCAAGAACGAACGAAAGAGCGAGCGAAAAAAAGAGCTCATCGGCGTGGGGCTTTTGGCCCTCGCCGTCTTCGTCCTCCTGACCCTCCTCCCCACCGCCCTCCTCGGATCCCTCGAAGCCACCTGGTTTCCGTCGGGGAATCTCATGGGGGTAGTGGGACACTGGTTCCGGACCGGCGCCGTCTACCTTTTTGGCGGGGGCGCCTGGCTCCTTCCCGCTCTGGTCGCGCTCGCGGGGATCCACCTCGGCGGATGGATCGCGCGGGAGCGGGCTGTGCGCCTCGCGATCCTGGGCCTCGGCCTCCTCGTCCTGCTTCCCGGCGCCTTCTTCGTCCTTTCGTTTCCGCCCGAGTGGCCGGGGCGGCTCGGCGTTGGCGTTGGCCTTCCTCTGGCCGGCGCCCTCGGCGTCTTCGGCGCAAGTTTTTTCCTCGCCGTCGCCTTTGTCCTCCTATCGCTGGCGACGCTCGGATGGAACCCGCTCCAGCGACCGGCGTTCTGGCTCCTCAAGGGGGCGAAACTCGCTTGGGAGCGGGGCGCGGGATGGCTCGAAGGGCGGCACATTCCGGAGATGCGGACCCCGGCACCGGCGGTCGTCGTGGAGGAGGCGCGCCCCTTCGAACGGGAGCCCGTCGTCGTGGAAGAGCCGGTCGAGGCGGCCGACGTGGAAGCCGAGGAGCCCGAGCCCGAGAGGGCGGTCGTTCCGGCGACGACGACCGCGGCCCCGTCCCGCAAGGACATCCTCCACGATCCACGCGACCCCAGGGAGTTGGCGGGGGACGAACTTCCGCCCCTCGACCTTCTCGATCCCTCCGAGCATCCCGACCGGAGGGAGATGGAGCGCGACCTGGACGCGCTGGGGGAAGTCCTCGTGGAAAAGCTCCGGACCTTCAGTGTGGAAAGCACGCTGGGCGGGCGCACCACCGGGCCCGTCGTCACTCAGTTCGAGGTGATCCCCGCCCCGGGAGTGAAGGTCAATCGAATCGCGAATCTCGACCGCGACCTCGCCCTCGCGATGAAGGCGAAGACGATCCGGATCGTCGCGCCGATACCGGGGAAGGGTGCCGTCGGCGTCGAAATTCCGAACCCCCTGGCCTTCACGGTCCGCCTGCGGGAGATCCTCGAGAGCCGGGCCTTCGGCGGGTCGCGCGCCGAACTTCCCCTGGGGCTGGGAAAGGATCTGAGCGGCGACCCCTACGTGGCAGATCTCGCCCGGATGCCGCACGCCCTCATCGCGGGCGCGACCGGGTCGGGAAAGTCGGTCTGCCTCAATACGATCATTACCTCCCTCGTATACCGGCACACCCCCGAGACCCTCCGCCTCCTCCTGATCGATCCGAAAATGGTGGAGCTCTCCACTTACGCCGATCTTCCGCACCTCCGGCACTCCGTCGTGACCGACCCGAAGGAGGCGGCTGGAGTCCTCAAGTGGGCGCTCATCGAGATGGAACGGCGGTACGCTCTCCTCTCGGCGAACGGAGTGCGCTCGATCAGCGAGTTCAACCGGCGAGTCCGGAAGGGCAGTACGCTCAAGCGGGTCGAGGCGGACGGAGACGAGGGGGATCCGGACCGCTGGATCTACACGGACGGAATCCTTCCCTTCGTGGTCCTCGTCGTGGACGAGCTCGCGGACCTCATGATGACCGTGCAAAGCGAGATTGAAAAACCGCTCACGCAAATCGCCCAGAAGGCGCGCGCGATCGGTCTCCACCTCATCGTCGCCACGCAGCGTCCCTCCGTGAACGTCGTCACCGGATTGATCAAAGCGAACTTTCCGTCGCGGATCGCGTTCCGCGTCGCGTCCAAGACCGACTCGAGAACCATCCTGGACCAAAACGGGGCGGACGTCCTCCTCGGCGACGGCGACATGCTTTTTCTCCCCCCCGGGCAGAGCGAGCCGGTCCGCATCCAGGGGGCGTATATCTCCACGGAGGAGACGGAGCGCCTCATAGGCTGGTATCGCGAGCTCCGCGAGCGGAAGCTCGCGGCCGAAGAGGGGGCGGGGCCGGCGGTGGAAGAGGATATCCTCGAAGTCGTCCGCGCTCGCGAAATCGAACAAGCGGGAGGCGGGGAAGAAGTCCTCGGGGGCGAGTGGGACGAATACTTTCGGGAAGCGGCCGAGATCTGCATCACGAACGACCAGGGTTCGACCTCTCTCCTCCAGAGGAAGCTCCGGATCGGGTACGGACGGGCGGCCCGGATCGTGGACCAGCTCCACGACTCCGGTGTCCTCGGGCCTCCCGATGGTTCCAAGCCCCGCGAGGTCCTGATCAACCTGGATCAACTCGACCGGATGTTCGGGGGGGGTCGGAACTGAGGACCCGGGAGGCCCGGCGGAGCTTCCCGAGAACCCTCTCCGTCCTCGGGCGTGTAATGAGACTCATGCGAACCAAAGACCTGGTGCATCGAATCCGGCGGACGTGTCCCGCCTCTGCCTTCTCCCGAGGGCGGACCGCGGGGGGCGTCTGCTTCTTAGCTTTAGCCATGGCTCAACCGGCGCGGGGACAGGAGGCCGTCGCGATTCTGGAGCGGGCCTCCGCGCGGCACGAGGCGCTCGACGGCTTCTGCGCCAACTTCCATCAGGTCATCGACGTGACCCTCCTGGGGGATACGATCGCGAGCCGGGGCGAGCTCTGTCAGGCGCGGTCGGACCGCTTCGACATGCGGTGGTCCGATCCGGCGGGGGACCGCATCGTGGCAGACGGGATCGATCTCTGGGTCTATTTCCCCAGCGTGGACGAGGGTGCGGTGAACCGGACCCGACTGACGGGCGCCGAGGGGAGGTTCGACCTCCACCGAGAATTTCTCTCGAATCCCGGGGAGCGGTACGATGCGACCTACATCGGGACCGAGCGGGCGGGGGGACGGCCGACTTATCTGGTCGCCCTTCGCCCAACCGAGCCCTCGCCTTACCGGAGCGCGCGGATCTGGATCGACACCGCCGACTACCTGATCCGGAAGATCGAGATCGAGGAGCTGGATTCCGAGAACACACGGACCGTCGAGCTCACGAACATCCGCCTGGATCCGAACCTTGCCGCGGACCACTTCCGCTTCGATCCCCCGGCCGGCGTGCAGGTGATCACGCCATGATCGGGCGGCTCCGCACGCGGGACCTCCCGGTCTTTCCGGTCACTGCGACGCCCATCCGGCCGGATGTCTCCCCCGCGGTGTCCGCCGTCCACCACGCCTTCGATCCGACCGGTCCCGCCGCCGGCCCGCGAATCGGTCTCGTCACTCTCGGCTGCGACAAAAACACGGTGGACTCCGAACGGATCATGGGAGCGCTCGTGGGGGAAGGCGCGCGGGTCGTCCCCGACGTCGCGGACGCGGACGTCATCGTCATCAACACCTGCGGCTTCATCGAGGCGGCGAAGGAAGAGTCGGTCGAAACGATTCTCGAGGCGTGCGCCCTCAAGAGCTCCGGGAAGGTGAAGGCGGTGGTCGCGGTCGGGTGCCTCGTCCAGCGTTACAAGGAGGAGCTCGCGGCCGAGATTCCCGAGGTGGATCTCTTCCTCGGGCTCACCGAGATGCAGGGGCTCGTGAGCGAGCTTCGGGCGCGCGGGCACCTCCCGGAGGAGGAATGCGCGATCCCGGTGATGGAGCGTCCTCTCCGGATCCTTTCGACCGACACGCCGCATGCCTCCCACCTCAAAATCTCCGAGGGGTGCGACCACACCTGCGCCTTCTGCGCGATCCCTCACATGCGGGGGCTCCACCGGTCCGCGCCCGTCGCGGAGCTGGTCCGCGAAGCACGGGGGCTCGAAGCGCGCGGAGTGCGGGAGCTGAACCTCGTTTCCCAGGACACGACCTGGTACGGGAAGGATCTGCGTCGCAAGGCCGTCGCGGCGACGCGCTCCGGGGGGGAGGCCGGGAACACGCCGCTCCTCCCGGACCTCCTCCGCGCACTCCTCGGGGAGACGACCATCCCCTGGTTTCGGCTCTTCTACATGTACCCGTCAGGGATCACGGACGAAATCGTGGAGCTCCTCGCCGGGGAGCCGCGGCTCCTCCCCTACCTCGACATGCCGATCCAACACGGAAGCGACGCCGTCCTCAAGCGGATGCGGCGCCCCGAGCGGAGGGACACGATTCGCGAGCGCGCGGGGCGCCTCCGCGCGGCGATTCCCGAGCTGGTGCTCCGCACGACGGTGATCGTCGGCTTCCCGGGGGAAACCGAGCGCGAATTCGAAGAGATGCTGGACCTTCTGGCGGAGGCGCGATTCGACCGGGTGGGCGCCTTCGCCTATTCCCCCGAAGAGGGGACGCCGGCCGCGGAGCACCCAGGCCACCTCTCGGAAAACGAGAAACGGGATCGCCTCGAGATCCTCATGGAGCTCCAGCGCCAGATCTCCTTCGAAAAAAACGAAGAACTCATCGGGCGCCGCGACCTGCTCCTCGTGGATCGGATCCTCGACGACGATCCGGAGCACGCGGGAGAAGGGAGAACCCGGGGTCAGGCACTGGATGTGGACGGACTCACCCGCATCCTCCCCGGAGTGGAGCTCCGACCCGGGGCCTTCCTCGAGGTCGAGATCGTGGACGCCCTCGACTACGATCTGATCGCCCGGGTGGTGGCATGAAAGGCGAGACCTCGGCGGCGATGACCAGAAAAGCGCGGTCCCCCACCTCCGGGCTCTGGGAGCGGGCGCTCGCGGTCCTGCCCGGGGGCGTCAACTCGCCGGTGCGCTCCTTCCGCTCCGTCGGAGGGATCCCCTTTTTCGTGGAGCGGGGCGAGGGCGCCTATCTGTGGGACACCGCCGGAAACCGATACCTCGACTACGTCCTCTCCTGGGGGCCCCTCATCCTCGGGCATGCGCCCACCGTGGTCGTGGAGGCGCTCGAGCACCAACTCTCGCGGGGGACGAGCTACGGAGCGCCGACCGAGGCGGAGGTGGAGCTGGCGGAACGGCTCGTGCGGCTCGTCCCCGGGATCGAAATGGTCCGGCTCGTGAGCTCGGGGACCGAAGCGACGATGAGCGCGCTCCGCCTGGCGCGGGCCTTCACGGGACGAACCCGCTTCCTCAAGTTCAGCGGGTGTTACCACGGCCACGCGGATCCTTTTCTCGTCGCTGCCGGGAGCGGAGTCGCGACGCTCGGGCTTCCGGACTCGCCTGGGGTCCCCGCCGCCGCGGTGCGCGATACCGCCGTTCTCCCCTTCAACGACCTCGAGGGCGTCGCCGACCTCTTCCGCCGGGACGGAGACGACTTCGCCGCGGTCGTCCTCGAGCCGGTCGTGGGGAACGCCGGCCTCATCCTCCCCGAGCTCGGATTCCTCGAGGGACTCCGGGAGATCACGGCGCGCCACGGCACGCTCCTCGTCTTCGACGAGGTCATGACCGGCTTCCGGGTGGGGCTCGGCGGCGCGCAGGGTCACTACGGAGTCGAACCGGACCTCACCACCCTCGGAAAGGTGATCGGGGGGGGGCTTCCGGCCGGTGCCTTCGGGGGGCGGCGCGACATCATGGCGATGGTTGCCCCGGCCGGCCCCGTGTATCAGGCCGGCACCCTCTCCGGCAATCCCCTCGCGACGGCCGCCGGGAATGCCCAGCTCGCCTGGCTGGAGGAACATGACCCCTTCCATGGGTTGGCGAATTACGGGGAGCGGCTCGTGAGCGGCCTGGTCGAGGCTCTCGGCGCGGCCGGAGTCCCTGCCACGGGGGCCGCCATCGGCTCCATGTGGGGAATCTTTTTCCACCCCGGACCCGTCCGATCCTTCGAAGAGGCCCGCGGCTCGGACACGGAGCGCTTCGCCCGCTTCCATGGAGAGATGCTCCGCCGGGGCGTGTTCTTGGCTCCCTCGCCCTTCGAGGCGGGGTTTCTTTCGATCCGGCATGGCGAAGAGGAATTGGCGTTCACACTCGAAGCCGCCCGGGGGGCGGCGGAGGCTCTGGGATGATGCGAAGGAGACGGGAAGAGATCTTTGGCGGATCGCGCCATTCGGTGAGTGCGGACGGAACGGTGTGGGGGGAGGGGAGGGGGACGGCGGCCGCGGGAATTGCGACTCTCCTTGCGATCGTTCTCGGCTCCTTCGCGCCCACTCCGGCACGAGCTCAGGGGCTCGCCGACTTCGACTACGAAAACCTCTCCTTCCAGGGGGCCATGCTCGATGTGGGCTACATCTTCCCCGCAAAGGTGGACAACACGCAGTCCTTCGGCGGACGGGTGGACCTGGGGCTCCTCGGTCCCGGGGTTCGCGTCACCTTCGGCTTCAACCGCTGGTCCTCCTTCCTGACCAGCTCCGAGGTCGAGCGGCTGGAGAACAGCGTCTCCGCTCTCATTTTCGAGCGGACCGGTGAGGTGGTCCTCGTGGACCTCGGTGCGATCCGGTGGTCGGACGTGGCGCTGCACGGGGATATGCACTTTCTCTGGGAGGTGCCCTTCGGACTCCTGACCTACGCCGGGGGAGGCCTGAGCGCCCACGTCCTTCGGGGAGGGGGATCCGCGGTGGACGGGACCTTCGTGGACGACCTGCTCGATTCGGTCCGGGCGGGAGTGAACGTGCATGGAGGCGTCGAAGTGCCGCTCGGGACGCGCCTGCGCGTCGTGGGCGAAGGGCGCTTCGAGCTTCTCGAAGATCTGAGCTACTTCCAGCTCCGCACCGGCCTCGAGATCCTCTTCGGCCGTTGACTTCGGGTAAGCTCTCGGGTCCTTTTCTGATCCCCCGGCCTGCTCCGGGGTAAGAATCCCCCCCAAAGGGCGAGCTCGGAAGGCGACCCCAAAGGAGAATCGAATGGCCGCGACGATAAAGAAGCTGCTCGAGGGCCTAAATATAGATCTGGCCGCGGAATACCAGGCCGTCATCACTTACCGGCTCTTCGCGAGCCTCGCTTCCGGCCCCTACCGGCAGGAGATCCGGGACTTCTTCGAAGCGGAGATTCCGGACGAGCTCGGGCACGCACAGTTTCTCGCCGACAAGATCGTGGCCCTCGGCGGCACCCCTACCGGGGCGCCCCGCCCGGTGAAGATCTCCCGCACGAACCGCGAAATGTTCGAGATCGCGCTTGCGGCGGAAAAGGACGCGATCGGGCGTTATGAGAAGCGGGCGAAGCAGGCCGAGGAGCTGGGGCTCACCGCGCTCAAGGTCCGTCTCGAAGACCTGATCGTGGACGAGACGGGGCACAAGGAGGAGATCGAGCGCCGGTTACACAACTGGAAGGAATGAGGGGTCGGCCCTGGGAGCTTGAATCGGGTCCAGAGGATTTCTATATTTAAGGTCTGGCATGGGGTTGGTCGATCCCGCGCCGCGCACGGTATCCGGAGAAGTTTATGAGGCAGGGTATCCACCCCGAATACAAGCCGGCACGCATCGTCTGCGCGTGCGGCAACGTCATCGACACCCGCTCTACGGCAGGCGACCTCCACGTCGAGATCTGCGCGGTCTGCCACCCCTTCTACACGGGGAAGCAGAAGCTCGTGGATACCGCGGGCCGGGTCGAGCGTTTCAACCGCAAGTACAAGCAGGAAAGCGAGTCCTAGCTCCCGCCGCGGACCGTCCATCTTCGGTCCGGGCGGTCCGGTCGGCACCTGTCGCTTCCTTCCGGCCTACCGGTGAAGGTTTCCCAACTCGACGAACGAATGGAGCGGCGGCTTTCGGATGCCGTCGCGCGTTTTCGCGCCATCGACACCCGCCTGTCCGAGCCGGAAACCGCCCGCGATCCCGACCTCCTGAGACGGCTAGGGCGCGAGCGGGCGGAGCTCGAGCCCGTGGTCCGGACGGCGAACGCCCTAAGCTCAGTGGCACGCGAGTTGGCCGGTGCCGGCCAGATGGTGCGCGAGACGGACGACGACGAGATCCGGTCGCTCGCCGAGTCGGAGATTGCCGGGCTGGAGGGCCGTTTCGAAGTCCTGAGCGCCGAGGCGCGGCGCCTCCTTCTCCCCAAGGACCCGTTCTCCGGGCGCGATGCGGTCCTCGAGATTCGCGCGGGAACGGGAGGGGATGAGGCGGGGCTCTTCGCGGCCGATCTCCTCCGCATGTACCGTCGTTTCGCCGAGCGCGAGGGGCTGAAGGTCGAAGTCCTCGACATTTCCGAGGGGATTCCCGGGTCGGTGAAGGAGGCGATTCTGGTGGTGCGGGGCCCGGGCGCCTACGGGACGCTCCGTTTCGAATCCGGCGTACACCGCGTGCAGCGGGTCCCGGCCACCGAAGCCCAGGGTCGGATCCACACCTCCGCGGCCACCGTCGCGGTCCTCCCCGAGGCCGAAGAGGTGGACGTCCAGATCGAGCCCGGAGAGCTGCGGGTGGACGTGTACCGTTCCTCGGGTCCGGGGGGGCAGTCCGTGAACACGACCGACTCCGCCGTCCGGATCACCCACCTCCCGACCGGGCTGGTCGTAACCTGCCAGGACGAAAAGTCCCAGCTCAAGAACAAGGTGAAGGCGATGAAGGTGCTCCGGTCCCGCCTTCTCGACCGCGTGGTGGCCGAGCGGGAGTCCGCGCGGGCACGCGACCGCAAGGCCCAGGTCGGCACGGGCGACCGCTCCGCGAAAATCCGCACATACAATTTCCCGCAGAACCGCGTGACGGACCACCGAATCGGCCTCACCGTCCACCAGCTCGAAGACGTCCTCGACGGCGATCTGCGGGAGCTCGTCGGGGCGCTCCGGCTCGCGGATGAAGAAGAGCGCCTCCGGGAGGCGGTGTGAAGGACGCGTCGCCGCGCCCAGGCGCCGCCGTCGCGCTCCCTGCGGAGGGTGCGTGTTGGACGGTCCTCCATCTGGTCCGCTGGAGCGCCGAATACTTGAAAACAAAGGGGATCGCAGGGGGACGTCTCGACGCGGAACTCCTCCTTGCGGAGGTGCTCGGGATGGACCGGCTCCACCTCTACCTGGACCACGACCGCCCCCTCGAGCCCGAGGAGCTGGCCCGCTTCCGAACCACTCTCCTGGCTAGAGCGCGGCGGCAGCCTCTCCAGTACATTCTCGGGCGCGCGCACTTCCGGGAGGTCACCCTTCGAACCGACCCGCGAGTGCTGATCCCGCGTCCGGAAACGGAGGAATTGGTCGGGGCTGTGCTCGCCCGCGTGGGCCTCTGGGATCGGACCGGCCTGCGCGCGCTCGACCTGGGCACCGGGAGCGGGGCCATCGCCCTCTCCCTCGCCCTGGAGGGCCCCTTCGTGCAGGTTGTCGGAACCGATGCGTCGGGGGGTGCTCTCGACGTGGCGCGCGAAAACGCCGCGCACCTCGGGCTCGAAGCGAAGGTCGAGTTGCGCCTGGGCGACCTCTTCGACCCCGTGGCGTCGGGAGAGGCGTTCGATGTCATCGTGTCGAACCCTCCCTACGTTTCCGAAGGGGAGCTTCCGGGTCTCGAGCCGGAGGTCCGGGAGTGGGAACCTCGGGAAGCGCTGGTCTCCGGGGGGGAGGACGGGACGGCCTTCACCTTCGCTCTGATTGAAGGAGCGGCGACCCGGCTCAGTTCCGGCGGCCTCCTCGCCCTCGAAGTAGGGGTGGGGCGGGCGGGCCGAATCGCCGAAAAGATCCGCGGCGTGGGGGGCTTCGGTCCTCCGGAGGTTCTCCGGGATCTGGCGCGCCGGGAGCGAATCGTTCTGGCGACGCGGCTCGGGCCGGAGGCATGAGGGAGGAGTTCAGAGGCGCCTCGGACGTTCCGAAGGAGAAGAGGTGGTCGCGGGAGTGGCCCGCGCCCTGTGGATGTGACGACCAGGAAGGGGTGGTGTGATGTCCAGGATTCAGGACATGGCGAAGGATCTCGGCCAGGCCCTCGGGCGCACGGACGAGTATCAGGCGCTCAAGAGCGCGGCGGAGAAGGTGGACGATGACCGGGAGCTCGTCGAGCTTCGCAACCAACTCGAGCGGCTCGAGTCCGAGATGGTCGCACTGCTCCAGAGCGGACGGGAGCCGGAACAGGCCTCCCGGTCCCGCTACGAGCTGCTGGCGCAGGATCTCCAGGTGCGTCCCTCGTACCAGCGGCTCGTGGCGGCGCAGGCGAACTTCGACAAGCTCCTTCAAAAAGTGAACGAGACGATCTCCACCGGGATTCGGGAAGCGGCCGGCAGCCGGATCATCCTCCCCTGAGCGGCGCGACGGACACCACATCGCAGTCCCAGAGCGCGGGCGAACGATGCAATCGCTGAAAGTCTTCAAGCACATCGTTTACCGGATCATAGACCCGGTCACGCGCGGGCTCGTGCGGGCAGGCGTGCATCCCAACGCGGTCACGACGATCGGGTTCGCCGTCACCGTGATGGCGGGGGTCTTTTTCCACCTCGATCACGTGCGTTGGGCGGGCCTCTTTATCCTGATCGGAGGGGTGATCGACATCTTCGACGGCCAGGTCGCGCGGCAGAGCGGGCTCGCCTCGAAGTTTGGATCGTTTTACGACTCCACTCTCGACCGGATCAGCGAGATCGTCGTTTTCCTCGGTCTCCTTTCCCTTTACAACCAGTACGGGAGGGAGCTGGCCGACGTCTGGATGGTCTACGTGATCATGCTCGCGATGGGGGGATCCCTCATGGTGAGCTACACGCGCGCGCGCGCCGAGGCGCTGGGGCTCGACTGCTCGGAAGGGCTCATGCAGCGGGCCGAGCGGGTCGTCCTTCTCGGGGGGAGCTGCCTCGTGGTCGGACTCGCGTGGAACGGGATCGTTCTCCGCATCGTCCTCATCATTCTAGCCGTCACGACGATCGGGACCGCGATCCAGCGCATCGTCTGGGTCTATCAGCACGCGAGGGGCGTCCCCCTCGATCCGCCTCGGACGAATCGGTCTCGGGCCGACGCGGATGAAGGATTCGAGGCCGGGCAAGCGGATCCATCCCAGGTCAGACGTTGAACCCAATCGCATGGAGCTTTTTCTGTGACCGATAGACCGGAGATTCCACCCGCGAAGGGCCGCCTCGGCATTCTCCTTCCCGGATTCGGGGCGGTGGCGACCACCATGGTCGCGGGTGTGGAGGCGGTGCGAAGGGGGCTCGCAACGCCTGTGGGATCCCTCAGCCAGCTGAACAGGATCCGTCTCGGGAAGCGCACGGAGGGGCGGAACCCGCTCATCAAAGACTTCCTCTCCCTCGCGACGCTCGACGACCTGGTTTTCGGCGCCTGGGATCCGATCCCCGACGACGGTTACGCGAGCGCGAAAAACGCGGGTGTCCTGGAGCCGCGCCACATCGAGCCGATCGAGGATTTCCTCCGCTCTATCAAGCCGATGCCCGCGGTGTTCGACCGTGAATACGTGCGGCGGCTGGATGGGACGAACGTCAAGACGGGGAAAAACAAGCTCGATCTCGCAGAGCAGCTTCGCGAAGACATCCGACGTTTCTCCTCGGACAACGACTGCGACCGTCTCGTCATGATCTGGTGCGGGTCCACGGAGATCTTTCTCCGCCCCGGTCCGGCGCACGCTTCCATCGAAGCCTTCGAATCGGCGATGAAGGCGAACGATCCCGCGATCGCGCCGAGCATGATCTACGCATACGCGGCGATCATGGAGGGGATTCCCTACGCGAATGGGGCCCCGAACCTCTCCGCCGATTTCCCCGCCCTGGAACAGCTCGCCGAGGAACGCGGGGTCCCAATCGCGGGGAAGGATTACAAGACGGGGCAGACCCTCATGAAGACGATCCTGGCGCCTGGCTTCAAGGCGCGGATGCTGGGGGTAGATGGGTGGTTTTCGACGAACATTCTCGGGAACCGGGACGGCGCGGTCCTGGACGATCCGGATTCGTTCAAGACGAAGGAGGAGTCGAAGCTCGGCGTCCTCGAACACATCCTCCAGCCCGACCTCTACCCGGACCTCTACGGGAAGCTCTACCACAAGGTGCGGATCAACTACTATCCCCCGCGGGGCGACAACAAGGAGGGATGGGACAACATCGACATCACCGGGTGGATGGGGTACCCGATGCAGATCAAAGTGGACTTCCTCTGCCGCGACTCGATCCTCGCGGCCCCGATCGTCCTCGACCTCGCGCTTTTCCTCGATCTCGCCAAGCGCGCGGGAATGGGCGGGATCCAGGAGTGGCTCTCCTTTTACTTCAAGAGCCCGCAGACCGCTCCCGGCCTCTATCCCGAGCACGATCTCTTCATCCAGCACAAGAAGCTGAAGAACACCCTGCGTTGGCTGGGGGGGGAGGAGCCGCTGACCCACCTCGGCCGGGAGTACTACGAAAATGAGTGAGCCGTGCGGATGCGCAGCGGGGCATGCCCGGCGGCGCGCGGCCGCCGCACCGTGGTGAGGGGGCGGAGTTGACTGGACGGGGCCTCTTTCTCGCGCTCGAAGGCGTCGAGGGAGCGGGGAAGACGACGCAGCTCCGACTTCTCGGCGAGTGGATGGCTTCCCGTGAGCTCCCGCACACCCTCGCGCGGGAGCCGGGAGGAACCCCCGTGGGAGAGGCGATCCGCCGCGTCCTCCTCGACTCGGGCGCGTTGGATGTCCCGCCCCGGACGGAGCTTCTTCTGATGCTGGCGGCACGGTCCGCATTCGTCCGGGGCGTCGTGCGCCCGGCGCTGGAGAGGGGGGAAGTGATGGTCTCGGACCGCTTCGAGCTTTCCACTTTCGCCTACCAGGGAGGCGGCCGGGGGCTGGACCGTGAAGAGATCCGTGCGCTGAACCGGTTCGCGACGGAGGGGGTGCGACCGGACCTCACCCTCCTCTTCGACCTCCCCGTGGCCGCGGGGATCGCTCGGCAGCGCGAGTCGGGGAAAACCCGTGACCGGATCGAGCGGGAAGCCGGGGACTTCCAGGAGAGGGTGCGCGCCGCCTATCTGCAGATGGCCGAAGCGGATCCATCCGTGATCGTCGTGGATGCCGCTTCCTCCCCGGGGGCCGTGCATGAACGGGTTCGTGAACTGCTTGCGGCCCGCTTTCCGGAACCCTTCGCCCCTTCCCGGGGTTGAGAATCCGGCGCTCGTAGCCCCACTCAAATTCCGGCGCGGATTCCGCATGCGACCCCCACGCGCTCTTTTTGGACCCGGTCTCGTCCTCCTGCTCACCCTCGTCACCGGGGGGTGGTTTCTCCGCCAGGGAGTGGCCCAGGACCAGAGCGCGGCGGATGCCCGCCTCTTCCAGGAAGTCGTCGAGCACATCGCCAACCAGTACGTGGATCCGGTGGACCGCAATGCCCTTTACGAGAATGCGATCAACGGGATCCTGACGGAGCTCGGGGACCCGAACACCGCGCTCATGACCGGCGAAACGTTCGAAAACTTCCGACTCCAGACCGAAGGGGACTACGGTGGGGTGGGTCTCGAGATTTCCGATCGCGACGACTTCATTACGGTCGTGAGCCCGCTTCCCAGCACGCCCGGCGCCCGGGCCGGCATCCGGGCGGGAGACGAGATCGTCGAGGTGGACGGCGCTTCGACGCGCGATTGGCCCGTCCAACAGGCGGTGCAGCTCCTCCGGGGCCGTCCGGGGACCGATGTCGAGGTCCGAATCGTGCGCCAGGGCGCGGACGATCCCATCGACTTCACGATCACGCGGGAGCGAATCCAGCTCTTCGCCGTCCCCTTCGCGACCCTTCTCGAGGGGACGATCGGCTACGTCCCGCTCGGACTCTTCAGCGAGAGCTCGACCGCCGAGGTGCGCGCCGCGGCGGATTCGCTCAGGAGCGCGGGCGCGACATCGCTCATCCTGGACCTTCGTGGAAATCCCGGGGGGATCCTGGATCAGGGGGTCGGGATCGCGGATCTCTTCCTCCCGGCCGGGGCGCCGGTCGTCGAGACGCGGGGACGGAACGGGGTGACGAACGGGATGCTCAGGGCCTCTTCCGGCGACCGATACGAAGGGATGCCGATCGTCGTCCTCGTGGACCGCGGAAGCGCATCGGCGTCGGAGATCGTCGCGGGGGCCCTTCAGGACCTGGACCGTGCCTTGATTCTCGGGGCGTCCACCTTCGGAAAAGGGTCGGTCCAGAGCCTCTTCTCCCTCTCGAGCGGATATGTGCTGAAGCTCACCACGGCGCGCTGGTTCACTCCGCAGGGCCGGTCCATCGAGCGGATGGGGTCCGGCAACCTCGACCTCCTCACCCTCACCGCAGGGGACTCGGTGGCCGCCGCCGTCGTCCCGGAAGCGCTGGAACACCTTCCGATCACGGTGACGGGGGCCTACGTCCTTCCGGCGGACACCGCCGGACGCCCGACCGTGATCTCGGTGGCCGGCCGCACCCTCTACGGGGGAGGCGGGATCGTCCCCGACGTCCTGGTGCGGCAGGACACGCTGACGACCGCCGAGCAGGAAGCCACGCGCGCGCTCTTCCAGGAAGGGGGCAAGTTCTCCCTCGGCCTCTTCAGCTACGTGGTCGAATTCCTGAACGAGCGCGGGACCGGGAATCCGGACTTCGAAGTGACGGACGCCGATCTCGTGGAGCTGCACGAAGTGCTGCGCACGGAGCGGGAGCTGGAGCTCGACTTGCCCACCTTCCTCGTCGCGGGACGCATCGTTCGTTTCGAGCTCGAGAGCGAAATCGCCGCGCGGGGGTGGGGCGCCCTCGAAGGGTTCCGGAGGACCATGCAGCACGACGCCCCGCTCCAGAGCGCCATCGAGCTTCTCCGCGGCGCGGACTCGCCGGCAGACCTCTTCACGCTGGCCGGTCGGGCCGGGATCGCGACGCTGGGGTTCTCGGGCGGGGTGGGCTTCTAACTCGGAATCGTCAGGCCACCCCCGGTGAGTCCTACGGCCCTCGTCCTTTCCCTCCTCGTCGGGGCCGTCGCGGGGATGGCGTCCGGGTTACTCGGGATCGGGGGAGGGCTCCTCATGGTCCCTTTCCTCTATTTCCTCATGGGATCGAGCGGATGGAGCGGGCTGGCCATCCCCCTCGAGTCGCAGGCGGCCCTCGCGCACGCCACTTCCCTGGCGGTCATCGTACCGACCGCGCTTTCGGGACTCATCGCGTTCCGGAGGATGGGTCTCGTTCCCTGGTCCACCGTGCTTCCGCTCGGAGGCGCGGCGGCAGTCGCGGCACTTCTGGGGGCCCGGGTCGCCATCGTCCTTCCGACCCCAACCCTCAAAGCCGGATTCGGACTTTTCCTCCTCATCTCGGGGATTCGACTCCTCAGAACCCAACCGCTTCCAGGCGCGGCCGCGGGAGGAGGCGAGTCGCTCGGGCGGACGCGCGCGGTCGCGGGAGGGGGCGCGGTCGGCTTCCTCTCGGCTCTACTGGGCGTGGGAGGCGGAGTCATCGCCATCCCCATCTTGCTCCACTGGGGGAAGCTGGAGCTCCGTCGCGTGGTTCCGGCTTCCATCGCGATCATCCTCTTCGCGGCCCCCGCCGGAGTCCTCTCCTACGCACTCGCCGACGCCTCCACCGCTGGACTTCCGGCTTCCGCGATCGGCTACGTCCACCTGACGGCGGCGCTGGCGATGATCCCCGGGGCCGCCGCCTTCGCGCCGCTCGGGGCCCGCTGGAACCAGCGACTCGGCGCCCGTATCCGTCCCCTCTTCGCGATCCTTCTCCTCCTGGCCGGCACCCAGCTCGTCTGGGCGAACGGGACTCGGATTTTCGGCGGACCATAGGAGGCCATCGAGAGGGGTCCGAACTTTCCCTCGACCGATCGTTCGGGTGGGGACGCGGCACGGCTGGTCCGGTTACCTTCCCACGCGCGCCGGAGTCCCAGGCTCCCATTCCGGGGGCGCGGTCCGGAGGAGAGGTTATGACATCGGTGCTGGTCCTGCGCGGATCGGTCGTCGAATCTCGGCACCGGATCCATGCCGCGGTGGCCGGGCCGGGCGGTGAGCTCGAGGCGTCGGTGGGAGATCCGGGGTTCGTGACCTTTCTGCGGTCGGCGGCCAAGCCCTTCCAGGCGCTCCCGCTCATCGAAGAGGGAGCGGCGGCGGCCTTTGGAATTCCGCCGGAGGAGCTCGCCCTCTGCTGCGGTTCACACAGCGCCGAGCCCGAACATGTGACCGGCGTGCGTAGCCTCCTGGCACGGACCGGGATTCCGGAGCCGGCCCTGGAATGTGGTCCACATGCGCCGATGAACGAGAGTGCGGCCCGGGCGCTCCGCGAGACGGGAGAGGCGCCGAAGCCGATCCACAACAACTGTTCGGGCAAACACGCCGGAATGCTGGCACTTGCAAGCCATCTCGGGTGGGAGCTCCAGGGGTATTCCCGGGCGGGTCACCCCGTCCAGGAACGAATGCGTACCGAAGTCGCCCGATGGACGGGAGTGCCGGCCGAAGCGATCGGGACGGGCGTGGATGGGTGCGGAGTCGTCTGCTTCGCGATTCCCCTCCTGGCCGGAGCCCGCGGCTATGCCAGGCTGGCGGCCGCCGCGGCCGAGGGCGCGGTTGCGCCGCGGGAGGTGGTGGAGGCGATGACCGGACACCCGTGGATGGTCGGCGGGACCGGTCGCCTCTGCACGGGCATCGCGGAGGCGACGGGGGGGAAGGTGTTCGCGAAGGTGGGCGCGGAGGGGGTCTACTGCGCCGGCGTGCGCGACGGGGCGCTGGGGATCGCACTCAAGGTGGAAGACGGGGCGCGCCGCGCTGCGGAGGTGGCGCTGGTCCAAATCCTTCACCTCCTTGGCCTGCTCTCGGAGGGCGCTCGAGCCGCGCTCGCGGGGAGTCTGCGCCCCGCTATCCGCAACACCCGTGGGGAGATCGTGGGTTTCGTGGAGCCCGCCTTCGAGCTGGCGCGACCCAAAGGGACGCGGGCGGGACGCCCGGCGGCGCGGAGCGCGGAGTGAGCGCGGAGACGCTCGCGCCGGAGCTGGCGGGCCTCGTTCGCTTGAGCGGAGCGTTGGCCACGCGGGACTCGGCGACGATTCGCGGCGAGATGGCCGCAGCGCTGGACGTCTGCGTTCCGGACGAGGTCGAGGAAGCGATCCTCCAGTCCTACCTCTTTCTCGGGTATCCGGCGGCCCTGGCCGCCTTTGGGCTCTGGCGAGAGCTCTCGGGGCGCCCCGCGCCGCCGCGGCGCAAAGACGACCGGGAGTCGTGGCGGACCCGGGGGGACCGCGTCTGCCGCGCCGTGTACGGGCGCCAGTTCGAGGCGCTCCGCCGAAACGTCGCGGCCCTTCACGTGGAGCTGGGAGATTGGATGGTGGAGGAAGGATACGGAAAGGTTTTGGGCCGGGAGGGGCTGGGATTTCCCGCGAGGGAGCTCTGCATCGTCGGGCTTCTCGCGGTGCTTCATGCGCCCGACCAGCTTCATTCGCACCTCCGGGGCGCGTTGGCCGTGGGTGTCGATCCGGGAGCGGTCGAGGCGGCCTTGCGCGAGGCGGATCCTTATCTGATGCCGGAAGCGCATGAAGCGGCGTGGTCCCGCTGGCGGGAAGTCATCGGCCGGCGGCGAGGCTCCCACGAGACAGCCCCGGGAACAGGAAACGCGCCGGGTGGGCCTTCGGAGCCTGACTCCGCGCCGGGGAGGTGAGGAACGATCCATGTTCGTAGATCTGGCGACGATCAAGGTCGAAGGGGGCACCGGGGGCTCGGGGGCCGATGCCTTCCGGAGAGAGTCCGGAGTGCCTCGGGGGGGCCCTTCCGGTGGAGATGGAGGCCACGGCGGAAGCGTCGTGCTTCTCTGCGATCCCCAACTCTCCACGCTCCTCGACTTCCGGTATCGCGCCGAATACCGGGCGCCCCGGGGCGCGCATGGAATGGGAAGCAACAAGTCGGGCGAGAGTGGCGACGACCTCGAGCTGAAGGTTCCTCCGGGGACCATCGTGCGCGACGCGGAGTCCGGTGCGACGCTGGGCGAGCTCGTGCATGAGGGTCAACGGATGGTCGTCGCGAAGGGGGGGCGGGGGGGGCGGGGAAACGCGCGCTTCGCGACCGCGACGCGTCAGGCGCCGCACCACTGGGAGCCGGGAGAGGAGGGAGAGCGCCGGACGATCGAGCTCACCCTCAAGCTGATCGCCGACGTCGGGCTCGTCGGTGAGCCCAACGCGGGGAAGTCCACCTTCCTGTCATCGGTCTCGGCGGCGCGCCCGAAGGTTGCGGACTATCCCTTCACGACCCTGACGCCCCAGCTCGGGGTCGTGGAGCTTGCTGACTATCGCTCGTTCGTCGTGGCCGACATCCCCGGGATCATCGACGGGGCGCACGAAGGGAAGGGGCTCGGCCACCGCTTTCTCAGGCACATCGAGCGCACGCGCGCCCTGGCTCTCCTCGTCCCCGTGGACGACCCGGATCCGCAAGGGTGTTACGCGCGCCTCCGGGAGGAGTTGGCGCGTTATTCCCCCGCCCTCGCGAGTCGCCCGCATTGCGTCCTCCTCACGAAGCGGGATCTGCTCGGTCCGGACGAAAAGGCGCCGCCCCTGGAGGCGCCGGACGCATGGGGCCAATTCCCGGTTTCCTCGGTCACGGGGGAGGGGATCGCTCCGGTCCTGGAGACGCTCTGGTCTCAAACCCGCGGTCCAGGGGCCCTTCCGGATCCGACCGACGATGTCGGTCCCGCCGCGGGGGCTCCCCCGGTCGTCGAATCGAGTGCGCCGGGTGAGGAGTCCGCTGAGGAGTCGTGGTGGAGGTCGGTGGACCGCGAGATCTGACCTCCGCCGTGGAGCTCCGCGCCCTCTTGGTCCTCCGGCTCCTCCCGGGGATCGGGGACCGGACGGCGCTCCGGCTTCTCCGCGCTCAGGGGTCGGCCAGCCGGGCGCTCGCCCTCCCGGCGCCCGCGTTCGCCGCCGCCGCCGGAACTGGCGCCGAGCGAGCCCGGGGGGACGGAAGGATTCATGCGAGGTCGGATGAAGTTCTGGAGTCGTGCGCCCGCCTCGGAATTCGGATCGTTCCCTTCGGCGGAGAGGAATACCCTCGCTCCCTCCACGCGCTCGTGGATCCTCCTCCCCTCCTCTTCCTCCGCGGACGCCGGCCTCTCCCCGGTGAGCGCACGGTCGCCATCGTCGGATCGCGGCGTGCGACGCCGGTGGGACGCCGCGCCGCGGAGCGGCTCGGAAGGGAGCTTTCGGAGGCGGGGGTGACCGTGGTGAGCGGGATGGCGCTTGGGATCGACGGGGCCGCGCATAGGGGCGGGCTTGCGGGTGAGGGCGGCACCGTCGCGGTCCTCGGGTCGGGGCCGGACCGTCCGCATCCTCCCGGAAACCGAGGGCTCTTCGAGCGAATCCTCCGCGAAGGACTGGTTGTGAGCGAATTCCCTCCGGGCGAGCCCGCTCGGCCTTATCACTTTCCGCGGCGGAATCGGCTCATCGCGGCCCTCGCGCGGGCGGTCGTGGTTGTTGAGGCCGCCGAGAGGAGCGGGGCCCTGATCACGGTGGACCACGCCCTCGATCTGGGCCTCGATGTCTTTGCGGTCCCGGGATCCGTCGAGACGCCCCAGGCCGCCGGCGCGAACGCGCTGATTCGAGACGGCGCCCACCTCCTCACGCGGGGGGAAGAACTCATGGAAGTGATGGGGTGGAGCGCCCCGCCGCGCGCGACGCTCGATGCCTTGCCCGCGGAGGCCTCGCCCGGAGCGGGTTCGGGAGAAGCGGCCATTCGGACGTTCGCTGCCGCCCTCGGTCAATCCCCGCGCTCGCTCGAGCAACTCGTCGAGGCGCTCGGCATCACCGCTTCCGCGGTGCTCGCCCAGCTCACGCGCGCGGAGATCGCGGGCACGGCGCGCCGCAGCGGAGAGGGTTGGGTGAGGGGCGAGCCTCCGCGCTCGGAGGTCCGAGGGTGAGCCTTCCCGCGCACCTCTATCTCCACGTGCCCTTCTGCCTCCGCGGTTGCCCTTACTGCGACTATGCGGTTTCCGTGGATGATCCTCCAAGTCTGGAAGGATGGCTGAGCGCCGTCCGGGGAGAGCTCGATCTGCGCGGCGGCCCGGAGACTCTGTCGAACCCCCTTCGCACGGTCCACGTCGGAGGAGGAACGCCTTCGACGCTGGGGGAGGCACTTCCCCTTGGGATCCTCGCTCTCCTGGGTGCGAAGCGATTGGATGGGCTCGACGAGTGGACGATTGAAGCGAATCCGGAAGATCTGGACGCCCCTCTCCTGGCCCGCTGGAAAGAAACCGGTGTGACCCGGGTCAACGTGGGACTTCAAAGCCTTCATCCGGCCGCACTCGACTTCCTGGGCCGCGGGCATGAGGCGGGGAGGGGAGAGGTGGCTCTCCAGGCCATCGCGAAGGGTGGGTTCCGGAGCTGGGGAGTGGACCTCCTCTATGGCCTCCCTCCTGACGTGGAGCGGCGGCCGAGGGTGTCTCTCGAGCGGGTCCTTCGGGCGGCTCCACCGCATGTCTCGCTCTACGAGCTCGTCGCCGAAGCGGGCACCCCGCTCGGCCGGGCCGTGGCCCGTGGCGCCGTCAGGCTCGCCGACGACGATCTCCGTGCCGATCAATACCTGGAGCTAGGAGGGCTTCTGGAGGTGGAGGGGTACGAAGCGTACGAGATGACCGCCTTCGCGCGGCCCGGGCATGAATCCCGCCACGGGCGCGCCGTGCTCCTGGGCGAGTCCTTCGTGGGGCTCGGACCGAGCGCCAACTCCCGGATCGGTGGCCGGGTTCTGCAAAATGCGCGAAATTGGCAGGGTTACGAACGATCCGTCGCCCGGGGCATAGGGATCGGCCGTGCCCGCGGATGGGACGCGCGGGCTGGCGTCGAAATCGTGGCGGAGGGCGAGTTGACGCTCGTCCGGCTCCACGATCGGCTCCGGCTGCGAGAGGGACTCCCACTCGAGGGGCTCACCGCAGCGGGCCGCGAGCTCGGGCGCCGATGGACCGCCCTCGGGTGGGCCCATCCCGATCCGGAGAGACTTCGCCTCACGCCGGCGGGGTGGCTCCGGCTGGACTCGTTGGCGATCGAATTGGGCCGTGTGGAAACGGAAGGGGCGGAGAAGGTGTTGGACCGGAACGGGATGGAGGACGGATGAAAGACATTGCATCGAGACGAGCGTCGAGACCGCGCGACGCGGAGGAGCTCTCCGAGCGGGAGCGACAGGTCCTCGAGGCCGTCGTGCGCACGTACGTGGACACGGCTGAACCGGCGGGGAGCCGGAACGTCACACGCCGCTACGACCTCGGCGTCTCGCCCGCGACCGTCCGCAACACCATGAGCGACCTCGAGGCGAAGGGCTACCTCTTCCATCCCCACGCGTCCGCGGGTCGCATTCCGACGGACCGGGCCTACCGAGCCTTCGTCGAACAGTTCATGCAGCCGGCCCGCCTCACCGATGTGGAGAAGGAACGGCTCGAGCTCGCGATCGACGCACGGGGATCGTCGGCAGTCGAAATGATCGTCCGCCGCGCCACGCGCGCCCTCGGGCTCCTCTCGCAGGAGCTCGGCGTCGCGGCGGCGCCCCGTCTGACCTCCGCCGTTCTCGAACGGATCGACTTGGTGCGTGTGTCGTCCACGAAGGTCCTGATGGTGGCCCAGGTCCGGAGCGGCTTCGCACGCACGGTGTACGTGGACCTCGCTTGCGAAGTCCCGGACGACACGCTGGTGACCCTGACCCTCCTTCTGAACGAGCGTCTCACCGGGCTCACGTTGAAGGAGATCCGCGACACGGTCGCGCTCCGCATCCGCGACGCGGTCTCGGACGGCGATCCGGCCACGGAAGAGGTTCTGAACATCTTCATGCAGTCGGGGAGCGACCTCTTCGACTGGCCGGAGATCGATGGGAATGAAATCCACATCGGGCAGGCCAGCGTGCTCGCTTCACAACCGGAATTCACGAGCGGGGAACGGCTCAAGGGACTCCTGGAGCTGACGGAGCGAAAGGACGTGCTGGCCGGGGCGCTCGCCGGACGGTCGCACCAGCGGGGGATCCAGATCACGATCGGGGGCGAAAACCAGACCGAAGAGCTGACCGGCTTCACGATCGTGACGGCGGAGTATCGCGTCGGCGGGCTCAAAGGGGTGATCGGTGTGATCGGCCCCACCCGGATGCCCTACGAAAAGGTCTGCGCGATCGTGGACCACACCTCATCCCTCGTGAACCGCATTCTCGAATGAGATTCCCGCCGGTGGAGATTCTTCTCGGACCGGACTTCCTCCCTCACGGCCCCCCGTTCTGAGCGCGATGGCGGACTATTACGAGATTCTCGGCGTCTCGCGCGACGCGGATGCCGAGCAGATCAAGAAGGCATATCGGAAGCTCGCGATGCAGTTCCATCCGGACAGGAACGCGGGCTCGACGGAGGCGGAGTCCCGCTTCAAGGAGCTCTCGGAGGCCTACGAGGTCCTGAAGGATCCTCAGCGCCGGACCGCCTATGATCGCTTCGGGAAAGAAGGGGCGCGCGCGGAGGCAGGGGGACCTTTTCCGGAAGGGTTCGACCTGCACGATGCCATCGAGATCTTCATGCGCGACTTCGGTGGCGCCGGTGGATTCGAGGAGCTTTTCGGGGGTCGCCGCCGCGAAGGGGCGCGACGGCGGAAGGCGACGGGAGAGACGCTACGGGTGCGGGTTCCGATCACCCTCCTGGAGGTCCTGAAGGGGGCGACCCGGAAGCTCCGCGTCGCGATCCTGAATCCCTGCGCCACCTGCGACGGGACCGGGTCCGCGGACAAGGGCGAAGCGGAGACCTGTGCCACGTGTGGTGGATCCGGCGAGGAGCGGGTCGCCCAGCGCTCCGTCTTCGGCCAGTTCCTCTCCGTGACGACCTGCCGGAGTTGCGGGGGGGAAGGCCGGGTCGTCCGAGATCCCTGCCCGACCTGTCATGGGGAAGGGCGCGTGCGGGGCGAAAGTGAAATCGAGGTCCAGATCCCGCCCGGCGTGACCTCCGACAACTTCATCACCCTACGGGGGAGGGGGAATGTGGGACCTCGCGGCGGGCCGCGCGGCGACATCGTCGTCCTCCTCGAGGTTCAGGAGGATCCCCGCTTCGTCCGCGAGGGGAATCATCTCGTGATGGATGTGGCCATCACGGCCGCCCAAGCGGCCCTCGGCGCCGAATTGGAGGTCCCCACCGTGGAGGGCCCGGCCACCGTGAAGGTCCCGAACGGGATCCAGAGTGGACGCGCCGTGCGACTCCGGGGGAAGGGACTTCCCGATCTGAACTCCGGCGCGATTGGAGACCTGATCGTCCGCGTGCGGGTCTGGACTCCGAGCCGCCTCGGCACGGAGCAGCGCGAGGCCTACGAGCGCCTGCGGTCCGTCGAGGATGCCGCCCCCGACCGCGTGGAGGAAGGGAAGGATGGCCCCAGGGGCTTCTGGTCGAGGGTGAAAGAAGCCTTCACATCGGGATGACGCGCCCGGGTCCGCTCGACCCCAACCCCCGCACGGCCCCCGCGGAGTGGCTGGTCCTCGAGGTGGGGAAACCGGTCGATGAGGAGGCTGCCGCGATCGCGATCGAAGTGCTTGTCGCGCGATCCGGGCGGGGAATCGAAGAGCGAGACGGGATTCTGGTTGGTTACCTCCCCGCGACCGAGGCTCCTGCGTCCAGCGTGGTCGAGGAGTTGTGCCGGGAGCTCGCCCGGGCGCTCGGGGGGACCGCACCCCCGGTCGCGTACCGTCTCCAGCGCCATGAAGCGTGGGAGGAGAACTGGAAGCGCGGCTTCGGTCCCCGCCGGGTGACGGAAAGGATCGTGGTGAGCCCGAGCTGGGCGGATCCAGGACTTCAACCGGGAGAGCTTCTCCTATCGCTCGATCCCGGGATGGCCTTCGGGACCGCGGAGCACTCGACGACGCGCGGCTCCCTCCGCCTCCTCGATCGCCGCGTCGCGGCCGGGGACCGGATCGCCGATGTGGGCTCGGGTTCCGGTATTCTCGCGATCGCCGCAGCCCTCCTCGGCGCGAGCCGGGTCGTCGCATTCGAACCGGATTCCTGGTCGTGCGCGGCGGCCGGAGAAAATGCGGTGCGCAACGGGGTAGCGAAAATCGTCGAGGTGCGGGAGGAGGCGGTGGGCCCGGACACGCTCGCCGCGTTCTCCCCCTTCGACGGGATCGCCGCGAATATCGAAAGCGGCATTCTGACACCGCTCCTCTCCTCCTTCCGCCGAGCTCTGGGTCCCGGCGCCTGGGTCATTCTGAGTGGGATCCTCGCGGCGGAGTGGGACGAGATGGCGAAACGATGTGATGCTGCCGGTTTCTCGGTCGAAGCAGTGGATCGCGAGGACGAATGGGTTTCCGCGGCGCTGCGGGCGCGCCCGGTGGGGTTGGGGACGCCGACTCTCCAGGTGGACGCCGTGTAAGGATCGTGCGCACGCGGGCTTCCTCTTCCAGGAGCCTCGTCCACCTCGCCCAGGCGAGGGCCGAGTCCGGCTCGACGGCGCGGCCAAGGTGGCGTAGCGTGAGTCTCATTCGGGCGAGCAGGGGACGGAGGGGCGGCGACTCGACGCGCGGCCGGTCGCCGGCGAGGATCCAGGCCCTCGGTCCGACCGGGGTGCACCACCTTCGCTTGGGACAAACCAGAACACGGAGCCGCCCTGAACCGTCTGCCAGCTTTTCGAGGAGGCGAGTCCCGTCCGGATCGCCGCCCGGCGACTCCCCGGCCATGAGCGCCCGCATTCGGTCCATCGGAAGCGCGGGCGAGGGGTCGCGGCCGAGGAGGTCGAGGGCGGTGAGGCTCAGAGGTTCCATGCGGGGCTCCCGTGGACGTTACATGTGGGCGGAAGGTGCGGAGACCGGGTCGAATCCGTCCGCTCCGCACACGATAGGAACCCAGGGCGGGCCGCCCCATGGCGAGAGGGGCCTGATCTCGGGCGCGCGCGCCTCCACCTGAAAGGAGTCTCCGATGGGCGGATCCACTTCCTGCATCTTCTGCCGCATCGCGAGCGGCGAAATCCCCGTGCGGCTGGTCCACGAGGACGACCAGCTCGTGGCCTTTCACGACCTGAACCCTCAGGCCCCGGCCCACGTGCTCGTCATCCCCCGCAGGCACGTCGAGTCGCTAGGGTCGCTCGTGAAAGACGATGCGGAGCTCGCCGGGCGCCTCCTCCTTACGGCGGCCGAGATCGCCCGGTCCCTGAAGGTGGACGAGACCGGCTACCGGGTGGTGGCAAACGTCGGCGAAGACGGTGGGCAGTCGGTCGCGCACCTGCACCTGCACCTCCTGGGCGGGCGCGCGATGGTCTGGCCGCCGGGATGACCCGGGCGCGGGGCGCCACCTGACGCCCTCGCCCCGGCGGCGCGTTGACCCTGCCTGGGGCCCCCGGTAACTTTCGGTCGAACGGCGCGCAGGGCCTCCCTGGCGCCTCCACAGCTTCGGGAACCCCGTGGGAATCAGTCTGCAGCAACAACTTAGGGACGCGCTGACCCAGGCCCGGAAGGGAAGGGACAAGGCGCGGACCGTTCTCCTCACCTCGACCCTCTCCGACATCCGGAACCGCGAGATCGAGCTCGGCCAGGAGGCCGGCGACGACGTCGTGCGGGAGGTCCTTTCCCGCGGGATCAAACAGCGCAAGGAATCCGCGGAGCAGATGCGGGCCGGGAAGCGAGAGGACCTCGCCGGCAAGGAGGACGCGGAGGCGGCGGCGCTCGCCCAGTTCCTCCCTCCCCCCATGAGCGAGGAAGAGGTCCGCGCGATCGTACGGGAGATCCGGGCCGAAGGGATCACGCAGGCCGGTCCCCTAATGGGGAAGCTCATCCCCCGGATCCGCGGGCGGTTCGACGGCAAGGATGCGAACCGGATCGTGCGGGAGGAGCTCGCCGGGTGACGGCTCGCGCCGTCGGGGGAGGCGGTTCGTGAACGCCCACGCCCTCACGGTGCTCGAGTTCGGGCGGGCGCTCGAACTCGTCGCGGGCCGAGCCGCCAGCCAACCGGGGAAGGAGCATATCCTCTCCCTTCGGCCCGGGACGGCACTCGAGCCGCTCCGCGCCGAGCTCGCGAGAGTGGGAGAGACGCTGCTACATCTGGAGCGCCATCCCGATTGGGCGCCGCCTCCCTTTCCGGATTTCCGCGAGTCCCTCGCCCGCCTCGATCTGGAAGGGAGTGTGCTCGGGCCCGCCGAGCTGCGGGATACGATTCGCCTTCTCCACGCGTCCCGAGAGTTGTCCTCCGGTCTCGCGGACGCCGGTGCGCAGGGTGAGGCCGGGACGGCGAAGGCTCCCGGCCCCTCGCGCCAGGCCCCGCCCGGCCTCGGTCCATCGGCGCTACGGGAACTTCGAAGGCGCCTCCTCAGCCGCCGCGATCTGGAGGCCTCGCTCGACCGGATCGTGGACGAAGAGGGAGGGGTGCGGGACGATGCCAGCCCCGCTCTCTCCTCGATCCGGCGGGGCCTTCGCGAGACTCGCGGAAAGATCGTTCGGAAGCTCGAAAAGTATCTCGCCGGTCTCCCGGACCGCTTCCGGGTCGAGGACGCTTCCGTTTCGATCCGGGACGGTCGTTACGTCATCTCCGTGCGCCGGGAGGGGAAGGGAGATGTCGGAGGTATCGTCCATGGGGAGTCGGCGACCGGAGCGACGCTTTTCATCGAGCCCCCGCTCGCGATCGAGCTGGCGAACGAGTTGCACGAGCTCGAACGAACGGAAGCGCGCGAGATCCAACGGATCCTTCGCGAGACGACCGATCTCCTCCGCCCGGCTCGCGCGGAGCTCGGCGACGCCTTCGACGCGCAAGTGGAGCTGGACACGCTCTGGGCGCGGGCGCTCACGGCTCGTCGCTGGAGCGGGGTCCCGCCCGAGCTCGTCCCGCCGGCGGACCAGGCGCTTCGGGTGGTCGAGGCCCGCCACCCTCTCCTCGTGGAACAGGGAATCCCGGTGGTCCCCTTTTTCCTCGAACTCGGCGGCGATGAGCGGGCCGTCGTGATCTCGGGCCCGAATACGGGGGGAAAAACCGTTCTCCTGAAGGCGATGGGTCTCATCCACGCGCTCGCTCAGAGCGGCGTCGTCCCTCCCGTCGCCGAGGGAACGCGACTCCCCCTCGTGGAAGACATCTTCGCCGACATCGGGGACGAGCAGTCGCTCGCGGCATCGCTTTCGACCTTCTCCGCCCACCTCGCGAACGTCCGCGAGATCTTGGACGGGGCGGGTCCCCGCTCCCTGGTTCTCGTGGACGAGATGGGAACGGGCACCGATCCCTCCGAGGGCGCCGCGCTCGCTCGCGCACTGCTCGAGGTCCTCGTGGAGCGCGGGGCGCGCGTCTTCGCGACATCGCACCTGGGGGCGCTCAAGCGGCTCGACGTGGAGGGAAGCGGGATCGTCAATGCGTCTCTCCTCTTCGATGCCGGGCGGATCGAGCCGACCTACACACTTCAGAAGGGGCTCCCCGGACGGAGCTACGGGCTCGCCATCGCCCGCCGCCTCGGGCTCCCTGCCGAGGTCCTCGACCGCGCCGAGGGTTACGTGGACGCGGGTGAGCTTCGTCTCGAGACTTTGCTGGCGACCCTGGAAGAGAAGGAAAGGCAACTCTCCGAAGCGTTGCGCCGGGCCGAAGCTGCCCAGCGGGAAGCGCTCGAGGTCCAAGGCGAGGCGGAGGCGCGCCGGGAGCGTCTCGACGACCGTGAGCGGACCGCGGAGGCGCGCGCGCGGGAGCAGGCGCGCCGACTTCTGCTCGAAGCGAGAGAGGAGGTGGAGGAGGCGATCCGCGAGGTGCGAACCGCCCACGGCGCCGCCGCCGATGAAGTGGAGGGTGAGGCGCGCCGCCGCCTCGAAACGGCGGCGCGCGCCCTCCGCGAACCCGCGCCCGAGCAGAGGTCCTCCGGGGCCTTCGAGGATCCCCCCCGCGTGCATGAAGGCGACCGGGTGGAGCTGGTCGGAAGCGGGGCGCGCGGCGTCGTCCGCGGGCTGACGGATGAACGCGTGACCGTGGAAGTGGGCGGCATGCGCCTCAGCGTTCCGCTCCGGGAGGTCGCGCCCGTCGCGGGTGGAGGCGATTCGCCCCGGCCCGACGCTCCCCGGGGCCGGGTCCCCGCGATGAGTGGCGCCGGCTGGTCGGCGCCCGAGGTCGAGGCCCGCCTCGAGGCCGATCTTCGCGGGCTCCGGGTGGACGAAGTGGCGATGGCGCTCGGGCGCGCGCTCGACGGAGCGATCGTAGGCAACCTCTCCGAGCTTTGCGTCATTCACGGGAAGGGGACGGGCGCGGTGAAGTCCCGGGTCCAGGAGCTCCTTCGCCAGGACCTACGCGTCGCCGTCTTCCGACCCGGCGGAGAGGGAGAGGGGGGAAGTGGGGTGACCGTGGTGACCCTCCGATGATCCCGGATGCCGTGGTGGACGAAGTGCGCGCCCGCGCGGACATCGTCGAAGTCGTGTCCGAGTCGGTCCCCCTCAAAAAGTCCGGGAAGGACTGGAAGGGGAAGTGTCCCTTCCACGATGACCACTCCCCTTCCTTCTACGTCGTCCCGGAGAAGGGTTTCTACAAGTGCTTCGGGTGCGGGGAATCGGGAGACGTCTTCACCTTCCTCATGAAGCGTTCGGGAATGGAGTTTCTGGATGCGGTTCGTTACCTGGGTGGGCGTTACGGCATCGAAATCCGCGAGGTGACCGGGGGACGGGAGGAGGACGATCCCTTCCGCGCGCTCTACGAGGCGAATGCCTTCGCACGCGTGTGGTTCCACGAGCGACTTCTGGACCCCGATGCGGGAAAACCCGCCCGAAGCTACCTGGAGCGACGTGGAATCGGGCTCGAGGTGGCGGAGCGCTTCGGCCTCGGGTTCGCGCCCGACTCCTGGCGAGGGCTCCGGGAGGCGGCGGCGAAACATGGGATCGGCGACGACCTCCTCCTCGAGGTCGGCCTCCTCACGACCTCCGAGCGCTCCGCGGAACCCTACGACCGCTTTCGGAACCGGGTCATTTTTCCGATCGAATCCGTAACCGGTCGGGTAGTCGGATTCGGGGGAAGGATCGTTTCAGGCGAAGGCGAGGGGGTGCCCAAGTATCTCAACTCGCCCGAGTCTCCGATCTACCACAAGGGCGACACTCTCTACGGACTCGGCTGGAACCGGAACGCGATCCGGCGAGAAGGAGTCGCCCTCCTCGTCGAGGGGTACATGGACGTCGTGGCGCTCGCCGCCGCGGGGATCGAACACGCGGTGGCCGCGCTCGGGACCGCCGTGACGGAGGAGCATGCGCGTCTCCTCACCCGGTATACCCGAAAGGCTCTCCTCCTCTTCGACTCGGACGAGGCGGGAGAACGGGCGACCTTTCGGGCCGCGGATGCGCTTCTCGCGCACGGGATCCACCCGTCGGTCGTCACACTTCCGCCGGGCGAGGATCCGGACACTCTCGTGCGCGCCCAGGGCGCGGCCGGCCTGAAACGTTTTCTGGACGCGGCGGTGGATGTGATGGACCGCAAGATCCAGCTCCTCGACGAGAAGGGGTATTTCGGGTCCATCGAAAAGGTCCGGGCGGCGGTGGACAAGCTTCTCCCCACCCTCCGCGCCGTGCGCGATCCGGCGCTGAGAGACATCTATCTGGCGAGCGTAGCGCGCCGTACGGGCGTTCGGACCGAGACCCTCGAGGAGGAGGTCGCACGAGGAAGCCGGCCAACGAGTCCGTCCGGTGTTCCGGCGCCGATGGGCGCGACTTCTCGTGGACTCCGGCCCAGCCCCCGCGGGCGTGCGAGTGGCGGCGAGCTTCGGCGCGCGGGCTTCGGCGCCGAGCGGAAGCTTCTCCTCGTTCTCCTCCGCGATCGAACTCTTGTGGAAAGGACGTTGGAGAGAATCGGGCCAGAGGAGTTCCGCGATCCGAGCTACCGCGCGATCTTCGAGGCGCTCTCTCAGAATCCGGAGTTGGAGGCCCTTCCTCCAGGGGTGTCTCCAGAGGCGGAGAGGCGATTCGATGAGCTCATGGGGAGTCCGGAGGACGTTGAGCACACGGAACAGATATTCCTAGATTCGCTTCGTGTGTTGGAGGACCAGGGTCCTCAGGCACGCCAGGCGGCGATGAAGACCGAGATCGCGGAGGCCGGCTCCGAGGACGAGGAGCGACGCCTTCTCGAGGAATCCGCTCGGTTGAGAAGGGAGCGCAGTGGAGGGTGGAACGTGATCCGGCGGGGGGGACCCGTCGGAATTGGTGGAGACGATCAACTGGTGAACGAATGACCAATACGACGATGAGCGCCCTGAGAGAGGTCCAGAAGCTCGACGAGAGAATCCGCGACGTGAAGAAGGAGATGGGCGCCTTCGACGAGCGACTGGCCGAGGTCGAGGAGCCGGCGCTCGCTCTGGAGCAAGAGTTGTCCCAGCTCCGGGATCGACTGACGCAAATGCGGAGCGACGCGCGCCGTCTCGAGCGGGGGGCCGACGACAAGCGGGCGCGGGCGGAAAAAATGGATCAGCGACTCACCCGCGTCTCGAACCTGCGCGAGGAGGCGGCGGTTCGCACCGAGCTCGACCTGATCCGCCGGGCGATCGAGGCGGACGAGCAGGAGGCCCTTCAATTGATAGATCAGATCCGGCGGCTGGAGGTCACCGAGGAGGAGCTCGACGCCCGCACCTCTTCCGCGCGTGCCGAGGTGGGTCCCCGCCAGGATGCGCTCCTCTCCGACCGCGCCTCCTGGCAGTCGCGCCTCTCCGACCTCCAGAACCGCCGATCCGAGGCGCTCGGGACAGTGGCGCTTCCCGAGCGTCGCGTTTACGACGCTTTCCATCAGTCCGGTCGTTCGGTCGTCGTTGCCTCCCTCCTGGACGACGGGGCATGCGGCCACTGCTTCGGGGTGATTCCCCTCCAGATTCAAAACGAAGTGCGGCGGGCGGAGGGGCTCATCCGGTGCGAGGCGTGCGGCGTGATCCTCACGACCGAGCCGGAGCCGGAGTTGGATCCTTCCCTCGTCGAGCCTCTCTCCAGCGCTTCCACTGACGACGAAGGGGCGGACTTCGAAGAGGAGCCCGCGGAGGAAGGGACGGGCGAATCCGAACCGGGGTCCGATCTGGCGTGACCCGGTCCACCGCGCCGGTCGCGGCTCTCCCTCCTCCTCCGTCTCCGGAGTGGACGTTTCGCGGCGACCCCGATCCCGCCATCGTCGAACGGCTCGAGCGCGAGCTCTCCCTCCCGCGCCCTCTCTGCGCCCTCCTCGCGGCCCGAAACGTCACCGACCCCGAGCAGGCTAGGTCCTTCCTCCGCCCCCGCCTGGAGGATCTCCATCCCCCCGAAGCGATGCGTGACCTGGACCGAGCGGCGGCCCGCATCCTCGCGGCGATCGCAGGGGGTGAGATCATCCTCGTGCATGGGGACTACGATGTGGATGGGGTCTGCGCGACCGCCCTCCTGACCCGATGGCTTCGCCACCTCGGGGGAGAAGTCGTTCCCTTCGTTCCACACCGGAGGCGGGACGGTTACGACCTCGGGGAGGCCGGCATCGAAGCGGCTCGGTCCGCTCGGGCGACGCTCCTCATCACCTGCGATTCTGGGATCCTCGCGCACGACGCGGTCGCGAGCGCACAGGCCGCCGGGATCGAGGTGATCGTCACGGATCACCACACTCCGGGCCCGACCCTCCCCCCGGCGTTCGCCGTCGTGAATCCGTCGAGGGGCGACTGCACCTATCCCGAAGGCACTCTCTGCGGGGCGGGGGTCGCCTTCAAGCTCTGCCAGCGCCTCGGGGCGCTCCGAGAGGTCCCGTCCGAGGAGCTCTGGCCTCACCTGGACCTCCTTGCCCTCGCAACGGTTGCCGATCTGGTTCCCCTCGTCGGAGAAAACCGGGTTTTCGTGAAGTTCGGGCTCCGCTACCTCTCGCACACGCCGAAGCCCGGGCTCCGTGCCCTCCTCGAGGTTGCGGGGCTCACGCCGGGGAAGGCGCTCGGAGCGGGGCAGGTCGGGTTCGTCCTCGCCCCCCGGATCAACGCCGCGGGGCGGATGGAGCACGCCGAGCTGGCGCTCCGCCTCCTCCTCACCGAGGACCCAGAAGAGGGTCGCGCGCTCGCGGGAGCGCTCGATGCCGAAAACGCACGGAGGCAGGACGAGGATCGCGCGACGCTCGTGGACGCGCTCGAGCGGCTGGCGGCGGACTTCGATCCCGAGCGGGACTACGGGGTCGTGCTGGCGGGCGAAGCGTGGCACCCGGGCGTGATCGGGATCGTGGCGTCCCGGGTGGTCGAGCGGATCCACCGGCCCGTCGTCCTCATCGCCCTCGACGGGGAGCGGGGGAGGGGAAGCGCACGCTCCATTCCGGGCGTGCATCTCTTCGAGGCGCTCGACGCGACCCGGGAGCATCTCCTTCGCTTCGGCGGGCACCGCCAGGCGGCCGGCCTCGACATTTCCCGCGCCGAGCTCCCCGCCTTTCGGGCCGCCTTCAATCGGAGCGTGAAGGCGCAGCTCGAGGGGCGCCTGCCGCGTCCTCAGGTCGGCGGCGACCTCGCGCTCCCCCTGGCACGCGCCGACCGTGAGCTGCATCGCTTCCTCGAGCATCTGGGACCGTTCGGAATAGGGAATCCGCGCCCGGTCTTCTGGGCCCGCGGCCTTCGCGTCGTCGGTTCCCCGCGCATCGTCGGAAGCGGGCATCTGAAGCTTCGCTTGGGGGAGGGGGGGCGGGAGCTCGATGCGATCGGCTTCGGGATGGCGCCCCGGGTTCCCCCGGGATCATTCGGCGGGGGCGCGGTGGATGTCCTCTTCCAGTTGCAGGAGAACGAATACCGGGGAACCCGCTCTCTCCAGGCCCTGCTCGTGGACCTCCGTCCCGCGGATGTTCTCACGGCCGGATGAGGATCATCGCCGGCGAGTGGAGGGGGCGGACGATTCGGGCGCCCCGCGGATCGAGAGTCCGGCCCACCACAGACCGTGTCCGCGAGGCATGGATGTCCTCTCTCGGGGCGCGGATCGTGGGCGCCCGCGTGCTGGATCTCTTCGCCGGCTCGGGTGCGCTCGGCCTCGAGGCCCTTTCCCGCGGGGCGGAGGAGGCCGTTTTCGTCGAACAAGATCGCCACGCCCTTCAGGCGCTCGAGGCCAACGTGCAATCGCTCGCAGCCGGTTCCCGGTGCCGCATCGTCCGCGGGGACACCTTCCGCTACCTGGAACGCCTCGACGAACCGATGTTCGACCTCGCCCTCGCCGATCCCCCCTATGACCAGGGGTTCGCGGTCCGCCTCCTCGGGGCTGCCGCCGCCAAACCGTTTGCGCGGGAGCTTTGGGTCGAGCATCGTACGGGCGAGTCGCTTCCGCCCCTTCCGGGGCTTCGCTCCCGACGATATGGCGACACCACCCTCACGATCTGGGAGATCCCCGAATGACCCGTTCCCGAGCGGTGACCGCGCTTTATCCCGGATCCTTCGATCCGGTCACCCTGGGGCACGAGGACATCGCGCGGCGGACCCTTCGCGTCGCGGACCGCGTTGTCGTGGGGGTGGCCGACACGGCTACCCAGGCCAAGACCCCGGCCTTCACGCTCGAGGAGCGCCTCGAGATGCTCGAGGAGGTCTTCGCCGGCGAACCCCGCATCGAGTGTGAGGCTTTTTCGGGGCTCCTCGTGACCTATGCCCGCGAACGGGGCGCGGATCTCGTCGTCCGCGGGCTTCGAGCCGTCTCGGACTTCGAATACGAGTTCCAGATGGCTCAGATGAACCGGGCGCTTTCCCCGGATGTAGAATTCATCTTCCTGACTCCGGATGCGCACCTCTCCTTCCTCTCGGCGTCTATCGTGCGCGAAGTGGCGCGGCTTGGAGGAGACGTGTCACCTTTCGTCTCCCCGCCCGTCCTCCGGCGTCTTCGGGAACGTTTCGGGTCCGGTGGGTGAACGCGGACGTGGAGCTTCACGCGCGCCTTGCCTCCGGGCGCAGGATCTTAATAGCTTTTTTTGACTCTACCGCGATCGCGCCCATTTCGGGGCGTGTCCACCCCCGGCCGGACCCAAGAACGCCGGCCGCCGCCCTGATGGAGAATTCATGGCATTCACAGTGAAGCGCGAGGGGAGTGTCACCGTCGTGGATGTGGACGGCCAACTCATCGTCGGCAACCGCCAGGAGCTCAAGCAGAAGGTTCTGGACGAGCTCGAAGGTGGAGCCCGGAAGTTCCTCATCGATTTCACGCGCACCGGTTACATTGATTCATCGGGGCTCGGGGTTCTCGTGAGCCTCTCGAAGAAGATTCGCGAGCAAGGAGGCGAGCTCCGGCTCTCCACCCTGAATGAGGACCTGCGGACCCTCTTCGAGCTCACCAAGCTGGACACGCTGTTCCGAATCGCCGCGACGAGAGAGGAGGGGCTGTCGGGGTTCTAGGGGACCGTCCCCGTCACCACCGGTCGCTGAAAGAGGGAGGAGTGCCCTTGGAGCGACAGATTGTCTTCGATCTTCCAAATGACCTCAATCGCATTGAGGAGACGGTGGAGTTTGTCGTCTCGCGATGTTCGACCTGCGAGGAAGTGGCTCGCAAGGTCCGCTTCAATTTCCGGGTGTCTCTCGTGGAAGCCCTTTCCAACGCGATGATCTACGGAAACGGCCGCGATCCTTCCAAGCGCGTACAGATCGAGGTGGCCGTGGAAGGGAAGTTTCTCACCGCGCGTGTCACGGACGAGGGGACCGGATTCGATCCCTTCGGCGTCCCCGATCCCACCACTCCGAGGAATATTCAGAAGGTCGGAGGCCGGGGCCTCTTCATCATGCGAAAGCTGATGGACGAGGTGCATTTCAACGAGTTGGGAAACTCGGTCACCCTCATTCTGCGACTTCCCGACCGGGACCAGATATCACACCAGGCGTAGTGGTCCCCCATGGCCCCTGACCGGACCACTCCGGAGCTTCTCCCTGAGTCGGCCGTTCGGGTGATGAACGAGTTCCGGCGTGGGTTCTCGCTCGATCTTCATCTCTGGCGGGAAGTTCGGGGGCGGCGCGCTCTCCACCTCTATCCCTCCGAGGACGGCGGGGTGGCCCCCCTCTCCGATTCGATCCTCCTCGCCATCCCCACGCGCGGGGCGACCGAGCTCACTCTCGAGGTGCGAGGCGCGAGTGGCGACGGCCCCGAGGCGGCGGCGAACGCCCTCCGGCTCGTTCTCGAGAATCTCTATGATTACGCGGAAGAGGTCCGCTTCTTCGCGTACGAGATGTCGGAGCGGTACGAGGAGATCAACCTCCTCTACTCGATTTCCGAGACGCTCGGCTCCCTCCTGCATTGGAGCGATGCCTCGCACACGATCTTGACCGAGGTCTGCGAGGTCATGGGGGCGAGGCGGGGCTCGCTCTGGGTGCATGATCGGCGGGGAGGGCAGCTCCATCTGGTCGCTTCGGTCGGGGAAGGGGGGCTGGCCGGTCCGCTCGAGACCGATGACTCGTCCGCGGTGACCGCCCGCGTCTTCCGGGAGGGACGCCCCCTCATCCTCACCGGAGACGGCTTCAAGTCCGTGGGAACGGAGGGCCAGCCCCTCCTCGCTCCGGACGATTCCGTCCTTTCGGTTCCCATCCGGTACACGCCCCCCGGAGGGACGACGATGACGGTCGGTGTCATCAATCTCATCGGGCGCCGCCACGGGGGGCGCTTCACCGCGTCGGACCAGAAGCTCCTCGCCGCGATCGCGAGCCAGGTGGGTGCCGCGCTCGAAAACAACCGGCTCGTCCGAGAAAGCCTGGAGCGCGAACGGGTCACGCGTGAGATGGAGCTCGCGCATGACCTCCAGATGAAGCTGCTCCCGACGGCGGATTCTCTCGACCCGGCGATCGTCGCGGCGAAGGTGGAGCCGGCCGAATCGGTGGGAGGGGACTTCTACCACTTCTTCCGTGTCCCCGGGAATCGTTTCGGGGTGATGATCGGCGATGTCTCGGGTCACGGCTTCCCGGCGGCGCTGATCATGGCGCTCTCGATGAGCGCCGGGACGATCTATGCCTCCGAAGTCCAATCGCCGGCGCGCGTGCTCCAGGGGATGGGGGAAGCGCTCATGGACGAGCTCGAGTCCACCGAGATGTACCTCACCCTCTTTTACGGGGTCCTCGACCCCGCACGCGGAGAGCTCGTGTACGCCAACGCCGGCCACCCACACGCCTTCGCGGTGCGGGGCGACGGTGCGGTGGAGCGGCTCGAGGCGATGGATCCGCCCATGGGAATCGCGGGGACGGTGGAGTATGGGCAACGCGCCGTCGCCTGGACCCCGGGCGCCGACCTCCTCCTCCTCTTCACGGACGGTCTCTCGGACAATCTCTCCGCGGGTTCCCGCGCCGCTGGCGAAGAGCGGATTTTGGCGGAGGTGGCAAGGCTCCGCCGCGAACCGGTATGTGACATCGTGAAGGCGCTCTTCAACCTCGAGGGAAGGCGCGGTGGAGGGACGGCTTACGGCGACGACCGCACCGCCGTCGTCATGCGGGCCTGAGCCCCCGACGAGTGACAGCCCGCCCCAAACGCGCGCTCGGACAGAACTTCCTGGTCGATCCGGCGCTCCGGCGGCGGATCGTCGAGGCGGTCCAGCTCCAGCCGGGGGAGACGGTGCTCGAGATCGGCCCCGGGCGGGGCGCCCTGACCGAGGGTCTCGTCGCGGAAGTCGAGGCGAAGGGAGGGCACCTCCTCCTCGTCGAGCTGGACGACGCCCTCGCCGCCGAGCTCGCGGAGCGGTACGCCGGGCTCCCCGCGGTCACCGTCTACCACCGGAGCATTCTGGACCTGCCGCTGGAGGAGGTCACGACAGACCCTTCGGCGCTCAAGGTCGTCGGGAACATTCCCTACAACCTGACCTCCCCCATTCTCTTTCATCTCCTGGCGCGCCCCCGCCCCCGCGAGGCGCTCCTCATGGTCCAGAAGGAGGTCGCGGACCGGATCCTTTCCCCGCCGGGGAGCCGGGAGTATGGGGCGCTCAGCGTGGGGGTCCGGACGGTCGCGGAGGTCGATCGTGTCCTCACCCTCGGTCCCGGCGCCTTTCGGCCTCGTCCAAAAGTGGATTCCACCGTCATCCGGATTCGCCCGCTCCGCCCCCTGCCCCTCACGGAGGAGGAAGAGAGGCGGCTTCGCGACCTGACCCGCTCGGTCTTCCAGTGGAGACGGAAGCAGCTGGCGAAGATCCTGCGCGACCACCCCGATCTCGGGCTGGGGGAGGGAGGCGTGGCCCGGGCGCTCGCCGCGGCCGGGGCCGCCCCGGCGGCCCGCCCCGGGGAGCTCTCGCCGGAGCGCTTCCTCGCCATGGCGCGTGCGATCGCGGCGGAGGCCGCCGATCGTTGACGGGGCTCCCCGCCAGGACCTAGCTTTTGTGAAGGATTTCACAAGCCGACGCGGCCTCGGGTGCCGCATGCGCCTGGGCCGGCCAGCCTTCGCCTTCTCCGTCCGCCATCGGTTCCTTCCGTGTCCTCCACCCCGCGCAGGGTCTCCGATTCCGCGGTGCGGCGGCTTTCTTTGTATCTCCGGGGGCTCGAAGAGCTCGAGCTGGAAGGGGTCCGCACCGTGGCGAGCGAGGCCCTCGCGCGCCGCGCCGGCACCACGGCGGCACAGGTCCGGAAGGACCTCTCTCTCTTCGGGTCCTTCGGGAAACGCGGCCTCGGATATGCCGTTCCCCCGCTCCAGGCCCAGCTCCGCACGATTCTCGGGCTCGCACGTCCCCGGCGGGTCGCGCTGGTCGGCGCCGGGCGGATCGGGGCGGCACTCTTCGAGTATCCTCCCTTTCGCGAGCGCGGCTTCCGGATCGTCGCCATCTTCGACGAGGATCCCGCGAAGATCGGGAGGGCGTGGGGTGGGGTGCCGATCCACTCTGCGGCGGACCTCGCCGAAACGGTGCGGTGCGAGGGCGTGGAGATCGCGATCCTCGCCATTCCGGCGGGCGCCGCGCAGCGCATGGCGGACGCCCTGACCTCGGCGGGGATTCGTGGGATCCTCAACTTCGCTCCGGTGCAGATCCAGGTGCCCGAGGGGGTGGTCGTGAACGACGTGGACATGTCGGTGGAACTGGAGGCGTTGACCTTCGCGCTGGATGCCCCTCCCGGGGGTGGACGCGCCGGGAGCGGAGGCTGAGCCGGAGTGAGGTCTCAAGGACTCTCCCTCCTCGAAGCCGCCGCGCTTCGGCTGGCCGGAGGCCCGGCACACACGCTCGAGTTGGCCCGCGAAGTGATGGGGCTTTCCGGACACGCCGGTGCGGCCTCCAGGGCGGTTTTCACGCTCCTTGGGGCCGATCCCCGCTTCGGCGTGGACGGGGTGGGCGTGTGGACGCTGCGCGAAGGGGTGGAGCCGCCGGGACCCCCCTTCGCTTCGCATCGCTTCGCGGTGGTGGACGTGGAGACCACGGGTGGCCGGTCCGGGACGGGAGATCGGATCACCGAGATCGCCGTCGTGCATGTGGACCGGGGAGCCGTAGGCTCGGCCTACCACACCCTGGTGAATCCGGGACGCCCCATTCCCCCCTGGGTTCAGGGGCTCACCGGAATAACGGACGCGATGGTGGCCGAAGCTCCCTACTTCGAGGGAATCGCCGGGCGCGTCGCGGAAAGCCTCGGGGACCGGATCTTCGTCGCGCACAACGCGTCCTTCGACTGGGGATTCGTACAGTCCGAGCTCCTCGCGGCCACGGGGGACATCCCGTCCGTGGAACGGCTCTGCACCGTCCAGCTCGGACGCCTCCTGGTTCCCCGCCTCCGCGGCCACGGGCTGGACGCGATGACCGCGCATTACCGCATCCGGGTCGAGGACCGTCATCGGGCTCTCGGCGACGCGATCGCGACCGCCCGGCTCCTGATCCACCTCTTCCGCGAAGCGGACACGCGCGGACTCTCCGACCTGGGGGCGCTCCGCTTCGCACTGGGAGGGCGCGGACTCGCTCCACGCGAGAGCCGCTCCGGCGCGGAGGAAGAGTGACGGCTCCGGACGGCGGTGGGGCGGGACCTTTGGCCCGGAGCCGGACGATCGGACGCATCAGGATCCACGCGATCGAAGCCGGAGTCCTTCGCCTCGACGGGGGCGCGATGTTCGGCGTCGTCCCAAAAGCCCTCTGGGAGCGGCGGATTCCGGCCGACGAACGGAACCGGATCGCCCTCTCCCTCCGCTGTCTCCTGATCGAGGCGCCGGATGCGCTCGTCCTCGTGGACTCGGGGGTCGGCAACAAGGGGGACGCAAAGTTTCAGAACATCTACGGCGTGGAGAACGAGGGGAACCCGACTCGCCTCGAGGACGGAATCCGCGCGGCGGGCTTTTCCCCGGAGGATGTCGAGATCGTCCTCCTCACGCACTTGCACTTCGATCACGCGGGAGGAGGCACCGTGCGGCGCGACGATGGCGCGGTCGTCCCGGCCTTTCCGGGCGCACGCTACGTCGTCCAGCGAGGCGAGCTCGTGGACTCGGGGAGCCGGAACGAGCGGATTCGTTCCAGCTACCTCCAGGACGACATCGAACCGATCACGCGGGCGGGACTCTGGGACCTCGCCGGGGGCGACGGCGTGCTGACCCGGGGGGTCCGCCTCCTCCGCACGCCGGGACACACTCCCCACCACCAGTCCGTCCTCGTGGAATCGGACGGCGCAACGGCTTGTTTTCTCGCCGATATTTGCCCCACGAGCGCGCACGTCCCCCTGACCTGGACGATGGCGTACGACCTCGAGCCCCTCGTCGCCATCGAAGCGAAGCGCGAACTCTGGCGGCGCGCGAGCGAGGAGGAGTGGCTCCTCATCTTCCAGCACGACGAGCGCGTCCCCTGGGGGTTCCTCGACGCGGATCGGCGCGGAGTCCGGGGCGAATGACGGCGCCGGAGTCTCTTTTCGACCGGATGGCCCGAGACGGCCACGAGCAGGTCAGCTTCTGGTCGGAGCCCGGGGAAGGGTACCGGGGCATCATCGCGGTCCATGATACGACCCTCGGCCCCTCCATGGGGGGGACACGGTTGTGGAGCTACGCCTCCGACGCGGAAGCGCTCGAAGACGCCCTACGGCTCTCCCGCGCGATGACGTACAAGTCCGCCATCGCGGGCCTCGACCTCGGGGGCGGAAAGTCGGTCATCATCGGGGATCCGCGCACGACGGAGCGGGAACCGATCTTCCGGGCGCACGGCCGGGCCATTCAGTCGCTCGGCGGGCGCTATTACGCGGCCGAGGACGTGGGGACCTCGGCGGACGACATGGCGGTCATCCGAAAGGAGACGCGCTACGTTTCGGGACTTCCCGGCCGCTCCGGCGACCCGTCTCCTCTCACGGCGTATGGCGTCTTTCATGCCCTACGCGCGTGCGCGATCGAGCGATTCGGGGCGCCGTCCCTCCGCGGCAAACATGTCGCTCTCCAGGGAGTGGGGCACGTCGGCTTCCACCTCTGTGCCTTACTCGCCAAGGAAGGAAGCCGCCTCACCGTCACCGACGTGGATTCTGCGAAGGTGGCTCGCGCGGAGGCGAGCTTCGGAGCGCGGGGGGTCGAGCCGGAGGAGATCTACGACGTGGAGGCCGAGTTCTTCTCGCCCTGCGCTCTCGGAGCGGTGCTCGACGACCGGACGATTCCGAGACTCCGGGCCGGGATTGTCGCGGGCGCGGCGAACAACCAGCTCGCCGAGCCCCGGCATGAGGAGGCGCTCGTCCGGCGGGGGATCCTCTACGCCCCGGATTACGTCGTGAACCCCGGCGGGATCATCAGCGTATACGGGGAGCTTCACGGGTGGAGCCACGACGAGAGCCAGGCCAAGACGCACGAAGTCCATGCGACTCTGCTCGGCGTGTTCGAACGAGCGCGCGCCGACGGGGTTTCAGCGGTTGCCGCCGCGGACCGGATCGTGGAGGAGAGGCTGGCGGCGGCCCGCCGGGAGCGCCGGAATTCACCCGGCGCTCGTTCACCGACACGAGACCAAGGAATCGAGCCTTCATGACCGTCCCTTACGCCCATCTTCGCACCCAGGACCCCGACGTCTTCCACGCCGTCCAGAGCGAGCTTGCCCGGCAGGCTGGGCAACTCGAGCTCATCGCCTCCGAAAACTTCGTGTCGAGAGCCGTGCTCGACGCGGCCGGGACGGTCCTCACCAACAAGTACGCGGAGGGGCTACCCGGGAAGCGGTATTACGGGGGGTGCGAGTTCGTGGACATCATCGAGGATCTGGCGCGCGACCGCGCGAAGCGGCTCTTCGCCGCGGACCACGCGAATGTCCAGCCGCACTCGGGGGCGCAGGCGAACATGGCGACCTACCTGGCCTTCCTCGATGCGGGGGACCGGATCCTCGGGATGAGCCTGAGCCACGGCGGACACCTTACCCACGGTTCGCCGGTGAACGCCTCGGGGATTCTCTACAAGGTGAGCTCGTACGGGGTGCGCGAAGAAGACGGGCGAATAGACTATGACGCGCTCCGAGAGCAGGCCCTCCGCGAACGGCCGAAGATGATCGTGGCCGGGGCGAGCGCTTACCCGCGGCAGATCGACTTCGCCCGCTTCGGGGAAATCGCGCGTGAGGTCGGCGCCGTCCTCATGGTGGACATGGCGCACATCGCCGGGCTCGTGGCCGTCGGTCTCCATCCGAGCCCCGTTCCACACGCGGACGTCGTGACGACGACCACACACAAGACGCTACGCGGGCCACGCGCTGGCGTGATTCTCTGCAAGGCCGAGCACGCCCAGAAGGTGGATAAGGCTGTGTTTCCCGGAACCCAGGGTGGACCGCTCATGCACATCATCGCGGCGAAGGCGGTGGCATTCGGCGAGGCGCTCCAGCCCTCCTTCCGCGACTACATCGCGCAGGTCCTCGCGAATACTCGCGCACTCGGCGAGCGCTTGGTGGAGCGGGATTTCGATCTCGTCTCCGGCGGAACCGACAACCACCTCATCCTCGTGGATCTGACGAACCGGGGAGAGCTCACGGGGAAAAAAGGCGAGTACGCACTCGAGGCCGCCGGGATCACCGTCAACAAGAACACCGTCCCGGGCGAGAAGCGTTCGCCCTTCGTGACCTCCGGGCTCCGGATCGGTACCGCCGCCGTCACGACGCGCGGGATGAAGGAGGAGGAGATGCGCCGGATCGCGGACTGGGTCGCCGACGTTCTCGAGGCGCCGGAGGACTCGGATCGCCACACGGGGATCCGGCGCGAGGTGGGAGAACTCTGCGGAGCTTTCCCCCTCTACCCCGATCTCCAGGAGAGCTAGTGTACCGTCCCACTGGCGTCTCAGGGGCCATCGGGACAACTTTGGCGCCATGACGGATGTTCAATTCGCCGACGAGATCCTGGATCGCCTCAGGGAGCGGAATCCCCGCTTCCACGGGAAGGCCTATCTCTTCCTCCTCTCCTCCCTGCATTACGTGATGGCGGAGTTGGAGCAGCCCCGGCACATCTCCGGCGCCGAGCTGGCGGAGGGAGCGCGGTCCCTCGCCCTGGAGCGCTTCGGGCCGCTCGCCCGGACGGTCCTCGAACACTGGGGGATCCATTCGACCGACGACCTCGGCGAGATCGTCTTCGCCCTGGTGGAGGCGGGAATTCTCGTGGCCGAGCCCCACGATCGTCCGCAGGACTTCCGGGGGCTCTTCGACTTCGAAGAGGCCTTCGAGCGCGGTTATCCTTGGAGGGTTGTGGACTAGCAGAGCTTCGCTAGGGGGTGAAGATGAACGAGGATCACCGGTTTCCGCCCTGTCAGAAGTGCGACCACGGGCTCCTTCTTCCCCTTTCGGACTACGGGCGCGAAGGCGCCCCCATCCAGTACAAGGCCTGGGTGTGTTCGAATCCGGATTGCGGCTTCAACATCCGGATAGACAACGGGGAGATCACCTTGGGCCGGGCCATCGGGCAGAGCTTCAAGTAGTGCAGGCCCGGCGCGTGCCCGCTCCCCCGTTCGACGTTGCCGCGGACTTCCGTCGTTTCCTTCCATCGCGGCGTCGCATTCGGCCATGAGACGCGCCGTCCCCCTTTCGCCACTATTCACGGACTACGGACGCGAGGAGGTTCCCCTCCTCACGGGGACCGAGGCGGCCCGCCTGGACGCCTGGGCGATAGAAGAGGCCGGCGTCCCCTCTCCCGTCCTGATGGAGAACGCGGGGCGGAGCGCGGCGCTTGTGCTCCAACGCCTCTGGCCGACGGGGCCGGTGCTGGTCTCGGTCGGCTCCGGGAACAATGGGGGCGATGGGATCGTGCTCGCGCGGACGCTCGCGGCGGCGGGGCGTGAGGTGAGGATCGTGGCGGCGGGGAGCCGCCCCGACCCGGAGTCCCTCCTCCACGGGTGGCCACTCGCGATTCGCCCCGCGCCCGCGTCCGATGAAGACCTCGACGGGCTTCTCTCGGGGGCGGACGTGATCGTGGATGCCCTCCTCGGCACGGGGGCGACGGGGGCTCCCCGGGGGGTCGTCCGACGTGCCATCGAAGCGATGAATCGGGCGGCGGCGCCCGTTCTCGCGCTCGACCTTCCGTCCGGTGTGGATGCGGAGACCGGCGCGGTCTCGGGAGTTGCCGTTGGGGCCGAGGTGACGGTGGCCTTCGGCGCGCCGAAGCTCGGGGCCCTGCTTTTTCCCGGGCGCGAGCGGAGCGGTCGCCTCGTCGCCGTCGAGATCGGATTTCCGCCGATGCCGGGGGAGGTCGCCGCGGCGGCACTGGTCACGACGGGGTGGGCCCAAGCGCACCGGCCGAAGCGGGCGCTCGTCACCCACAAGAAGGCGGCGGGATGGGTGGTGATCCTGGCCGGCTCCCCCGGGATGGGAGGGGCGGCCGTCCTCGCCGCACGGGGCGCCCTGCGCGCGGGAGCGGGATACGTGCAGGTCGCCTCGGCTCCCGAAAACAGGGAACTGATCCTCGGCGCGGTTCCCGAGGCGATCTTCCTCGACGCGACCAATGAGCCGGCTCTCCTCGCCGCCGTCCGGAGCTGCGATGTGCTCGCCGCGGGGCCGGGGATGGGGACGGGAGCCGTCGAGGCTGCTCGCCTGGACCGCCTTCTCGCCCTCCCCGAGCTCCGGGGGATCGTCCTCGACGCGGACGCCCTCTCCCTCCTCGGGGGGGGAAAGCTCCCGAGCTTTCCGGGGGCGGTTCCGGCGGCCCGGCGCCTCCTGACCCCGCACCCTGGGGAGATGGCCAGGCTCCGGGCGGAGCCCGAGGAGATCCGGACGATGCCCCTGACCGCGTGCCGGCAGGGTGCCGCGCGATGGGATGCGGCCCTCCTTCTCAAGGGGGCTCCCTCCGTTGTGGCGGCACCGGACGGGGGGGCCGTGCGGGTCTCCACGAGCGGCTCCTCCGATCTCGCCCGCGCCGGGATCGGGGACGTCCTGACCGGGGTCGCCGGCGCCTTCATGGCCCGGGGGCTCTCGGGGGCGGACGCCGGCGCGCTCGCCCTCCACGTCACCGGACGCGCCGCGCGCCTCTCGGGGCGCGGGGAAACGCTTCTCCCGACGGATGTCGCGGACGCGGTCGGCGAGGCGCTCCTCACTCCCGAGCCGGAGTCGTCGGATCTTGCTCTCCCCTTCGTGACGCTCGACCTGGGCCCGCCCCGGTGAGCGACGGGGGGCGCGGCGCTACCCCGCTCGGGGGAGGGAAGGAGTTCGACCGGATCCGGGAGATTCTCTCCGGGCTTCCCTCGCTCGGCCCCGGGATCAGGGTGGGCCCCGGAGACGACGCCTGCGTCCTCGAGGACGGGTGGGTGATCTCCACCGACCTCTCGGTCGAGGGGATCCACTTTCGTCTGGACTGGATCACGGCCGAAGAGGCCGGATTTCGAGCCGCGGCGGGAGGGCTCAGTGACCTTGCGGCCATGGCAGCAGATCCGATCGGGATCCTCGCCTCGGTCGCGGCGCCGGAGGCCGGCGAGGGGGCGATCGCCCTCATGGCCGGGGTGAAGCGGCTTGCCCAGGAGCACGGGGCCCCGCTCCTCGGCGGGGATCTCACGCGCTCTCCCGGCCCTCTTTTCCTGGACATCGTTTCGGTCGGGCGGGCGGAAACACCCCTCCTCCGATCTGGAGCGGAAGAGGGAGACGAGCTCTGGGTCACGGGGTCGCTCGGGGGCGCGGCGGGCGCCACGGCCCTCTGGAGCGCGGGGCTTCCCGTCCCGCCTCCGCTACGGCAGGCCTTCGCACAGCCCCGCCCGCGGATTCTGGAAGCCCGCTGGCTCGTCCAGGCCGGGGCCCGGGGCGGCCTGGACCTCTCGGACGGCCTCGCCGGCGACGGGGGACACCTGGCCGCGGCATCGGGGGTCGCCGTCGTCCTGGAGGAGGAGGCGATTCCCATTCATCCCGCGCTCGCGGCGGCGGCCCTCCCTGGAAGTGCCGGCCCCCTGGCCCTCGCCCTTCACGGGGGCGAAGACTACGAGCTCCTCCTGGCGGCCCCTTCGGGCCGGCTCGCCCCGCGGGTGGAGGAATTCGCGAGGCGGTTCGATCTTTCCCTTACGCGAGTCGGGCGGGTGGTGCGCGGCGAGGGGGTGTATCTCGAGCCCGCCGGGTCCGGTCCACTCCGGCGTCCGGACCGGGGCGGGTACGACCACTTCGGGGGAGGGGGAGGCACTTGATTCGGACGGCGTGGGTTCTCTTCGCGGGCCTCGTGACGACCGCGTACTGCGCCAGCGTGGTCACCTTCTCCGCACGCTTTCGAAAGGCTCGTCTTCCCTGCGTCTGCGAAGGGATGCCACGGGCATGGGCACGCGCGGTCCTGCGTCTCGCAGGCGTGAAAGTGCGCCTCCTTGGGGACGAACGCATGGATTGGGACCGGCCCCTGGTCGTGGTCGCGAATCACCAGTCCTGGTTCGACGTCTTCGCCCTCGCCGCATACCTCCCCACGAAGGCGCGGTTCGTGGCGAAGCAGGAGTTGGGTCGAATTCCCATCTTCGGAAAGGCCTGGAAGGCTTGTGGCCACATCTCCGTGGACCGATCCGACCGAAAGCAGGCGGTGGAGTCGCTCCAGCATGCCGGACGGCGGGTGCGCGACGAAAAACTCGTCATGATCCTCTTTCCGGAGGGGACTCGCTCCCCGGACGGGCGGCTCCAGCCCTTCAAGAAGGGGGCCTTCGTTCTCGCGATCGAAACGGGCGTGCCCCTCGTTCCCCTCGGGATCACGGGAAGCCGCGAGGTCATGGCGAAGGGCTCCTTCCGGATCCACCCCGGTGAAATCACCATCCGGGTGGGCGAGCCGATCGGTGTCGAAGGGCTCGGGCACGAGAACCGGGATGAGCTTCTGAAGCGGAGCCGGGCCGCGGTGGCGGCCCTCATCGGACAATCACTCGGCGCGGGGAATGGGTCCAGCCCCGCGGTGGACGACTTCGAGGAGACGACGCTGTGAGCGGAACACGAATCCGGGTGGTGTGGGGGAGGGAGATTCTCGACTCGCGGGGGAATCCGACGGTCGAGGCGGAGGTGGAGCTCGAGGGCGGCGCCATGGGCCGGGCGGCCGTGCCGAGCGGCGCCTCCACCGGCGAGCACGAGGCGGTGGAGCTCCGGGACGGCGACAAGGGTCGTTATCTGGGGAAGGGCGTCCGCACCGCGGTCGGGAATCTTCGTGGGGAGATCCGCACCCTCCTCGTCGGGATGGACGCGGCCGACCAGGTCGCTTTGGACCGGGCCCTCATCCAGGCGGACGGGACCCCCAACAAGGGTCGTCTCGGCGCGAACGCGATCCTGGCGGCCTCACTCGCCACCGCCCGCGCCCACGCATCGGCCCGCGGCCTCCCGCTCTTCGAGTCGCTCGGCGGCCCGGATGCCGTTCTCCTCCCCGTCCCCATGATGAACATCCTGAACGGCGGAGCACACGCCCCGAACAACGTGGACCTCCAGGAGTTCATGGTCATGCCGCTCGGGGCGGATTCCTTCGACGAAGGGCTCCGGATGGGCGTCGAGATCTTCCATCGCCTGAAGGAAGTCCTGCGCGAGCGGGGCGGGAGCACCGCGGTCGGCGACGAGGGGGGATTCGCTCCCGACCTCTCCGGGAACGAGGAAGCGGTCGAGGTCGTGCTCCGCGCCATCGAGCGCGCGGGTTACCGCCCCGGCGAGGACGTGGTTCTCGCCCTCGATGCGGCGGCCTCCGAGTTCCACAAGGGCGGGTCGTACGAGTTTCGCTGGTCGTCGGGGGAGAAGCGGGATGCGGCCGGGATGGTGGAGTTCTGGATCGAGTGGGTTGGCCGGTATCCAATTCGGTCGCTGGAGGACCCGCTCGACGAAAACGATTGGGAGGGATGGAAAGCCCTCACCGAGGCGATCGGGGACCGGGTCCAGCTCGTCGGGGACGACATCTTCGTCACGAATTCCGACCGGCTCCGGCGGGGGATCGCCGAAGGGGTCGCGAACTCCATCCTCGTGAAGGTGAACCAGATCGGGACTCTCACCGAGACGCTCGAGGCGATCTCGGTGGCGAAGGAGGCGGGCTACACTTCGGTGATCTCCCACCGGTCCGGAGAAACCGAAGACGTCTTCATCGCGGACCTCGCCGTGGCCACCGAGGCAGGCCAGATCAAGACCGGGAGCGCCTCTCGAACCGACCGGGTCGCGAAGTACAACCAGCTTCTTCGAATCCAGGAGACACTCGGGGAGCGGGCCCGGTATCCCGGGCGGGCTCTCTGGTCCCGGGGATGATGCGCCGGGGCCTGCTTCAACGCTCCGGTCTCGAGGCGGGCGGCTGAGTCCTTTGGGCGGAAAGTCGAGGACGTGCCCCTTTACGGCGCCCGCCGGGGAACTGATGTTTCTGGGATGATACGGCGCTTTCTCTTCCCCGGGCTCGTGATCTTGGCTCTTTATTACGCCCTCTTCGGAGGGGAATACTCGGCCTTCGAGCTGAGGGGAATCCGGTCCGAGAGTCGTGAGTCGGTCGTGCGCGTGCGGGAGCTCGCCAAGCTGACGGAGGAGCTCGCCACACGGGCCGAGGCGCTCGAAAGCGACGACCGCGCCCTCGAGTTCATCGCCCGCGAGAACTTCGGGATGATCCGTGACGGGGAGATCCTCTACCGCTTCGCGGATTCGGGGGAAGACGAAGAAGAGGAGCCCTGAGGATTGGCTTTTTAGCTTTGCGGCTTGCCCACCACGTTTCAGCTGAAACGTTCCAAACAGGCTTGGGCGGAGCTGGAAGGGTTGACACCCTCCCGGGACCGCGGGTAGCGTTTCCCTCCCTCGCCGGAGTAGCTCAGCTGGTTAGAGCAGCGGAATCATAATCCGCGTGTCGGGGGTTCGAGTCCCTCCTCCGGCATCCTGAAAAAAGAGAAGAGGATTCGGCCCTTCGGGTGATCCCGGAGGGCCGTTTTCACGCCTGGATTCCGCGTCTTCTCAGGTGAAAATCGGACTGGGGGAATCTTGCGGGTGGGCCGAACCGGGATCAGAGAGAGAAGATCCAGCTGGGGAGGAGATCTACCGCGAGGGCTTCGAGGCGCTTGTCCATCCCGGTGAGAACCGCAAGTCCCAGCAAGAGGACGGACCACCCCAGGATCTTCTTTCCGAGTGCTCCGGCGGTTGCGCTTAGCGCTTTCCTCCGCGCCAGAAATCCGCCCGAGAGCACACCGGCGGTGAGGAGCACGCCGCCCGTCCCGACCCCGTAGGAGAGCATGACGAAAAAGGAACGAAGGAAGTCTTCGCCGAACGAAGCGAGCGCGATCGCCACCCCGAGGGTGGGCCCGACGCAGGGGAGCCAGACCACCCCGAGGAGGAGTCCGACCCCGAACTCACCGCCGCCTACTGCGGGTCGAATCCGGCCTCCCCGATTGAGGCCGGCGGTGAATCGGGACAGGCCCGTGGACACCCAGTCCCCCAACCTCTTCACGATGAGGAGTCCGCCCATGGCGATGAGCAGCGTGGCGGCGAAGTAGCGGAAGAACTCGGGATCGGTCCCCGTGCTGACCAGGATGAAGGTCAGGAAGGTGCCGGCAAAGGCGAAGGCGATCGCCAATCCGCCGGCGAGGAAATAGGGCCCCCGGCGACCTCCGGTGGCAGCCGATGCCATGACCACCGGCACCAGCGGCCACACGCACGGGGATAGGACCCCGACCACCCCGGCAAAGAAGGCGATCGGGATCGCCGTGATGTCGAGCGTCACCGCCCCGCGTATCCCTCGTTCAGCGCCTGAACGAGGACCTCGGCCCGGGTCTCAGCGACACTGAACCAGAGCTGCTCGGTTCCTCGGAAGAGAATCAGGGTGGACTGCCGCGGAGCCCGGAACTGGGTCACGATGTCCTTCTGGGTGTCGAAATTCACGACGAGGGTGTGGAGCGGAACGTCCGGATGTTGCTCGCGGTATTCTGTTAAGACTCTTTGCTGGATAGCGCAGTCCGGGCACCAGTCCGCGAAGATGTCCACCAGAATGAAGGCCCCCTCCGCCTGCAGCTGTGCGAAGCGTTCCTGGGTGAAGTCCTCCTTCGAGTGAGCCGTGGCCGCCTGGGCTTCGAGACCAGTGGCACTTACGGTGGCCGCGAGGAGCGCGACGCCGAAAAGGAACGGGAGCTTCAACGTGCGGGTCATGTACTTTCTCCGGGATTGGATGATCAGGAATGCCGCGCCGCGGCGGACGACGAATGAGCGGAGGCCTGCGCGCGAGCGGGGACGGGGCCATAGATGCCACCCACCACGCCTCCGTAAATCAGGTGGCCGATGAGGCTGCCCATCGCCATCGTCATGGAACCGGAGAAGATGGGCATTCCCATCATCGGAATAACCGCGATCTGCGCGAGGAGGAAGGGTGCGATTCCGTACAGGGCTCCGCGAACGACGGGTGCGCCCGGAAGCGATGGTGCCACCACAGCGTATATGAGAGCGAGGACCGTGCCGATCATGAAGTGGGCTGCCCAACCGAGAGCCAACATCCCTCCCATGGCACCCGCGAGCATTTCCGCGGGATTCATCGCGGGCATCCCCATCATCGGAGCGATCCACAAGCCCACCACCGTCATCAAGACGGTTCCTACGAGGCCACCGAGTACCGCTCGGCCATACGAGATGTTCACATTTCCTCCTTGGTTCTGGGACATACGGCTATTCGGCCGGATCACCCGTTGCCCCAATACGGAGGGAGCTCCAACAGTTCCCGCGTGCGTGATGCATCCGGCTCCGACGCACGCCATTCGGGCATGCCTAGTCCACCGGTAGTCGCCGCCGCCACCACTCGCAAACGTTGAGTGCCGCACGTTCGCCCCGAGGTTCGCGGGATCCACCGTGGGAACTCGGGGAGTGGGCTGCGCATTCTCCACATGAGTCCATGATGATCAATCAGCGGATCACCTTTCCCGGCGCGTCGGGAGACCTTCTCAGTGCGCGCTTGAGCCTCCCTCCCGACGGCGATGTCGTCGCCTGCGCGCTCTTTGCGCACTGTTTCACCTGTTCGAAGGACCTGAAGCCGGTCGTGAACATCAGCCGCGCATTGACGCAGCAGCGAATCGCGGTGTTCCGGTTCGATTTCACCGGGCTGGGGGAAAGTGAGGGAGATTTCTCCGACACGACCTTTTCTTCGAACGTCGCCGACCTCGTCGCCGCTTCCGAACATATGGCGAGCATGCTTTCCGCCCCCGCGATTCTCATCGGACACTCGCTCGGAGGCGCCGCGGTTCTCCAGGCCGCGGGAATGCTCGAATCGGTGCGTGCAGTTGCGACGATCGGGGCGCCCTTCGATCCGGAGCATGTGAAGCACCTCTTCGGAGATGCCTTACAGGATGCGAATGGACGCAGTGCAGTGGAGGTCACCGTGGGAGGGCGAAGGTTCACGGTCAGCCGGGATTTCATCGAAGATCTCTCCGGGGACCGCGCGGAGAAGGCGATCGAAGAGCTCGGCCGTCCCCTTCTCGTCTTTCACTCGCCGGTGGACCAGACCGTGGGGATCGAAAACGCAGCAGGAATTTTCAAGGCGGCCCGGCATCCCAAGAGTTTCGTTTCTCTCGATACGGCCGATCACCTGCTTCTGGATGAGCGGGATTCTCACTACGTGGGCTCCGTCCTCGCCGCCTGGGTCCGTCGGTATCTGGACTTCCCGCCCGAGCCTAAGGCGATGGAAGAGCTCGCGAATGACAATCGGGTCACGGCCCGCACGGTGTCCGGGTCCTTTCGAACGGAGATCCTCGCCCGGGGGTACGCCCTCACGGCCGACGAACCCAAGGCGGCCGGGGGCGACGGCCTTGGCCCGACGCCTTACGACCTTTTGGCCGCCGCGCTCGGAGCCTGCACGTCCATGACGCTCCGAGTCTACGCGGACCGGAAGGGGTGGCCGCTGGAGCAAGCGATCGTTCGCCTGGAACATTCGAAAGTCTACGCAAAGGATGAGGAGCAGTCGGAGAAGGAAGACGCGCGCCTGGATGAGCTCAACCGGGAGGTGACGCTCGTCGGGCCCCTGGACGACGAGCAGCGGTTACGACTCCTCGAGATCGCGGAGCGGTGTCCCGTGCATCGAACGCTCGATGCCGGTGTGCGAATCGTCACCCGTTCGGCCGACGCGAGCGCCCTCCGTCCACGAATGGCGACCTGAACCCAAGCAACATGCACCCACAGGAGAGTCCCATGGTGAAGCCGAGCGTCCTATTCGTCCGGGAGTGGGAACAGCAGATGTCGTCGAGCGGATGTTGCGGGCGGCTCGAAGGTGACTTCCTCAATTGGAATGGATCGTCGTGCTTTCCGGAGCGCAGGCGAATCATGGAAGAGGCGGGGTCGGTGTATCGCGAGATCCGGGAGAAATATGGCGATACGGTCGAGCTTCGGATCGTGGACCCGCGAAACTGGCCGGCGCTCCTTCCCATTTTGGTCCGAGACTTCCGAAGACATCATGTCCCGATTCGGGAAGCGCTGAAGACGCTCACCGGCCTCACCGTGAATGCACTGGTCGTGAATGGTAGATTGGTGAGCCAAGGGGACTGGCCCGACCTGGAACGGGTGGCGGGCGTCCTCTCGGAAGGGGCGACGCCGGTGGTCGCCGCATCGTAACGCCGGACCATCTGGAACGGGTTCGCGTTGTCGTCGGGCCGTGGCGAACCCGGCTCACTCCCACAGCCGATTGGAGGTCGAAGATGAGGAAGGGACGCCGCGCAGTTCCGTTGATTCCTGTCTTCGGACGGGCGTTTTTCGCGAGCGCGTGTCTCCTCAGCCTCGCGGGTTGCGCGGAGAGTGGGCCGGGATCGGCGAGGTGGGTGCGGGCGCAGGCGGAGAGTGCGAGAGAGCGGCTCTCGGAAAGCGAAGGGGGCCTGCGCGTATTGGACGCGATCGAGGCCCAGGGGGGCCTCGAGGCGTGGTACTCGGCCCCAACGAGCGCTTATTTCTGGGAGTATTCGAACGTCCAGTCAAGCATGCGGTTCAAGTCGTACCTCGTCGCCGACAACGTGACCCGACAGGTATATCACGACCTCGTGTCTTTCGGGACTCCGGATGCGGTCGAGCCCGTCGAGGCCCGGTTCGCATGGGATGGAACGGAAGCGTGGATCAGCCCGGGGGAGCGCCGTCAGCCGAATCCGCGGTTCTGGTCCCTCACCGGATATTACTTCCAGTCCATTCCTTTCGTCATGGCCGATCCCGGCGTTCGTTTTCGGGTTCTCCCGCCCGAAGAGCTCGAGGGAATTCCGCACGAGCGGGTCATGGCCTATTACGACGCGGGCGTCGGCGACTCGTCCGGAGACGTCTACGTGCTCTATCTCGATCCGGACACCGGCCGGGTCGCGGCGATCGTCTACACGGTGACGTACGGGCGGCCGTACGAGCCTTCACCGGATGGCCCGGAGCCGCCCTCCACCGGCACTCTCCTTTTTTACCAAGACTACGCGACCGTAGACGGACTGACGGTTCCGACGCGTTTCCGGGGTTATGCGTACCAGGCGGGCGATCAGGGTGCCTTTCGAAACGAGGCCTGGGTCTCGGAGATCTCCTTCCGTATTCCTTTTGATGAGTCCCGCCTCGCGCGACCGGCCGACGCGCGTGTGGAACCCTATCCGATCGAATAGGCGTGCGGAGTGACGGGCGCACGGGAACTCTTCCACGGGCGCGCGGATTCCCTGGATGCGGCACACCTCAAACGCAATCCAGGGAGAAATCAGATGGCTAAGGTCTCAGTCGTGGTTCTCGCGGGCACCGATGCCCGCTCCGATCTCGCGCGGGTTTTAAACGGACTATCGCTCGTCAAAGAAGCGAAGGAAGCCGGAGATGACGTGGAGCTCGTCTTCGACGGAGCGGGCGTCACCTGGATCCCGGAGCTCGACAACCCCGAGCACAAGCTGCACCGCCTCTTCGAGGGAGTGAAGGACGAAGTTGCCGGCGCGTGCGAGTTCTGCGTGAACGCATTCGACGTGAAGCAGGGGGTGCGTGACGCCGGCGTGCGCCTCCTCAGCGAGTACCAGGGACACCCGAGCCTGCGCCAGAGGGTCGCGGACGGCTACGAAGTCATCACCTTCTGATCGTCCGCAGCGCGTTCCCGTTTCCCCCCCCCTTGATCCCAGGAGCATTAGCATGATTTCAAGCCATGGTCGGCGAACGGCGTTGGCGGTTACTCTGATTGGCATGGCGGGTTGCGGCTCGGACTCCCCGGCGGCACCGGAGAACACTGAGCCGGTCGCGACGAACGCCATCACGGTTCGGGATAACTTCTTTACTCCCTCCAATGTCTCCGTGCCCGCAGGGGAGACGCTGACTTGGACCTGGGCGGGAGGCGATCAGCACAACGTGACCTGGGTGGCGGCGGGACTCCCGAACTCGCCCACACAATCCTCGGGAGCCCACCAGGTCACGCTTTCGGACGCGGTGAGCGGAACGTTGAGCTACTACTGTACGATTCACGGCACGCCGACCTCGGGGATGCGAGGTCTGGTCCAGGTGCAATAGAACGGGCCCGGAAGATGACCCTCGCGATCGCTTCGGAGCGACCCATGACCGGATTGCATCGAACTGTCCACGGATTCGTTTTGACCGTCGCCCTCACGATCCCCGGGACGGTCTTGGCCCAGGATCCACCCATCCAGACGCAAACTCCTTACGCCGAGTACCGCGTGAGTCAGCCGGCCCGGGTTACGCAGAGAATGGGCACCACCGAGCTGACCATCGTTTACAATCGCCCGGTCGCCCGCGGTCGTGAATTGTTCGGTGCACTCGTACCGTGGGATTCCATCTGGAATCCGGGTGCGGACGAGGCCACGCGGCTCGAGGTGGACGAGGAAATTTCGATCGAGGGGCAGGCGCTCCCCGCCGGGAGGTACAGCATTTGGGCGATTCCGGGGCGCGAGGAGTGGACGCTCATCTTCAGTCGCGCGTGGGACGTCCAGCACCGCCCCTATCCGGAGGGGAACGAGGTCCTCCGCCTTCGAGTTCGTCCCGAAGAAGCCGGCCATATGGAGACTCTGGGCTTCTACTTCCCGATGGCGACCGCGGATTCCGCGACGCTGGCGCTGCATTGGGGGCCCGTGAGGGTGCCGATTGCGATTCGGCGACCGTGATGGTGCCTCTGGGATCCCATCGAGCTTCCGAGATCACACCGGGAGAATCGATGGCGACCATCACCTGTCCCCACTGCGCGGTCCCAAGCCAAGCCGAAATGCCGACTGACGCCTGCCAGCACTTCTGGGACTGTCCGGCGTGTGGCCGGCTGGTCAAGCCACAACCTGGGGACTGTTGCGTATTCTGTTCTTACGCGGATCGCCGCTGTCCGAGTTCCACCCACCAGTAACCGAAGAGGAGGGGCGGGCTGCATTCGGGCCCGCCGTGCCTTTCGGTGCTCTCGGCCCGCTTTGAGGAGTAATCTTTATGGCCCCGCCCGATTGGCACGACCTCGGTACCGTGGAGGCGCTCAGCGCCCGAGCGGTCACTCCAGTGATGGCTGGACGTCTTCGTTTGGCTGTCTCGTTTCGCGACGGCGAGTTCGGCGTAATTCACGGAGCCTGTTCCCATGTGGGCGGGCCGCTGGGCGAAGGCACGCTCGACGGCGACTACCTCGTCTGCCCGTGGCATCACTGGAAGTACCATCGTTGCACCGGAAAGGGCGAACCGGGTTATGAGGGCGATGCCGTGCCGCGCTACGAGGTCCGGGTCCGCGAGGGTCGCGTCGAGGTCGATTTGGCCGGCGGCACTCGGCGGACGCGCCTTCCCCATGAACCTCACCCGGTCGCGCGCGAAGTCGAGCGCGAGCCCGGCCCGCCCCGCGTGCTGGGCATCTCGACGACGAACATGGAGGGCGACCATCCGCGTTACTCCACCTCTGAGGCCCTCCTCGAGCATGGCCTGGCCTTTGCCCAACGCGCACTCGGAACCGACACGAGACTGATCCGCTTGCGCGAGCTCAGCTTTCGGGCCTGCGAGGGTTTTTATTCCAAGAGTGCCCATGCCTGCACCTGGCCCTGTTCGATCACCCAGATGGATCCTGAGGATCAACTCGACCGGGTTTACGAGGGTGTCGTGCATTGGGCGGACGTGGTGCTTCTGGCGACGCCCATTCGCTGGGGCAACGCCTCGGCACTGTATTACCGCATGATCGAACGCCTCAACTGCATCCAGAATCAGGTCACGATCGCGAATCGCGTGTTGCTTCGGAACAAGGTGGCTTCCTTCATCATCACGGGCGGTCAGGACAACGTGCAGCAGGTCGCCGGCCAACTTCTCGGCTTCTTCGCCGAGATCGGATTCTACTTTCCGCCCTTTCCCTATGTGGCGCACAGCCGCGGTTGGACCGCCGAAGACATGGAAAACAACGTGCGCGAGGTGCAGGAGAGTACAGAGCTGCGGGAGGGGACGGAACAGCTGGTCGCGCGCGCGGTGGACCAAGCCCTACTTCTTCTCGATCACGAAGATGCGCCGCACCATTTCTCGCGAGGCGGAAGGAAGGCACACCGGCTGGCGAAGGAGGGATAAGAAGCGATCGTCCGGCGTGTGCTGATCCTCATCGCCCAATCCTTCATTGGCGTTCGAGGATCATGGCCGCCGCCTGGGCTCCCGCTGCACATATGCTTACCAGGCCGTACCTTGCGTCGCGTCGCTTCAACTCGTGCACGAGGGTCGTGACGATTCGCGCCCCGGTGGCGGAAAAGGGGTGGCCCACTGCGATCGAGCTCCCCAGCGGGTTGAGCCTATCGGTGTCGACTCTGCCGATCGCCGGCTCCTTCCAGCCCTCCTCCCAGGCTTTCAGATTGCACGCAACCTGACCGCCGAAGGCCTCATGCACCTCGATCACGCCCATGTCTCCCAGCGCCAGCCCCGTCCTGCGCAGGAGTCGGGGAACCGCGACGCCCGGGCCCATGAGAAGGCCGTCCCGCGGATCTATGGCCGAGACCTCGACCGCCCTGAGGAATGCCAGCGGCTCTAAATTTTCCCGACGGGCTCGATCTTCGGACATGAGAAGGACTGCGGCTGCCCCGTCCGTCAACGGACTCGAGTTTCCGGCAGTGATCGTTCCGCTGCCGCCGCGATCGAACACCGGGGGGAGCGCCGAGAGTTTCTCCATTGACGTGTCCTTCCTGACCAACAGGTCGCGGTCGATTCCATTCAGTGGATGGATCTCGGCGGGGAGCCGTCCGTCCTCTGTGGCCCTTTGCGCCCGCTCGTGGCTACGGAAGGCGATCCGGTCCTGTGTTTCCCGCGAAATCTTCCACTCCTTGACCATGAGCTCCGTGTGCTCGCCCATGGAAAGGCCGGTCGAGGGCTCATTGACTCCGGGAAGTCTGGGCTTGAAATCCAGAGGCCGGAGCCTCGCCAGCGCGCGGAGTCGGGCCGCCGTACCTCTGGCCGACCCGGCCTCGAGAAAGATCCGGCTTCCGCGACGCCCGAAGAGGATCGGAGGGTTCGACATGGACTCAACTCCACCGGCGATTCCCGATTCGGCACGCCCGAGCGCGATCGAGTCCCAGATCGCCGTGATCCCCGACGTCCCCGTGATGCAGTTGTCGGTCACCGTCAGCGCCCGGACGCTCGAGGGAAGGTCGCTCGAGAACACGACTTCCCGCGCCAGGTGGGGAATTCTCGGGTCGACCAGGGTGATCCCAAAGGCAAGTTCCTCTACGGAGCCCGGGTCGATCCCCGTCTTCGCCAGGAGTCCGGTCACCGCGTGGACGCTGAGATCCAGGGCCGAAACGTCCTTGAGGGCGGTCCCGGCCTTGGCGAAGGGAGTCCTCGCGCCGCCGACAACCACGACTCTTCTGGGGGCACCCGATCTCATGGTCTTTGCATCTCTTCTCTGAAGGAGTCTCTCGGAGGGGTGCGAAGCGTTTCTATCGTCGAAGCGACCCGTAAGTCACCGGATCGAAGGAGTCCACCTGAATCACCTCGTCCCGTATCCTGTCGGCCTCCAAAACCTGCCGCCGCTCATTCTCGTCGATGACGCCGAGCGCCACCGCGCGATCGAGGAGCATGTCCCCGGGGGCTCGATCCAAGAGACCCGCGCGCACCGCGTCACGGACCTTGGTCTCGACCGCATGGGCTTCCACCGCATGGCGAAGCGCGTCTTCGAGGCGGCCCAGACCGGGCTCATCCGCCCGCGGAGAATAGATGTCGCTCGTGAAAGACAGGCAGGCTTGCCGATCTTCCAGGAGGCTGCGGGCGAGCGCTTCTCCAAGCTTGTCGTCGGGCGGCCGCTGGCGCGCTCCGAGCGGAAAAGCCAGGAGCCGGAGCGCCCAAGCCGCCGGCCTGTTCGGGAGGTTTTCGACCACTCCAACGAGGGCGGTCTCGATCTCGTGCAACGCGTGCAAACAGGACCACTGGATAAACGGAAGGTCGCAGGCGGGCCGGCCCGTGTTGATAAATCGGTTGAGCGAGGCGGACGCGATGAACAACCATGCCAGTGCGTCCGCCAGGCGCCCACTGATCTTCTCGCGGCGCTTGAGCTGGCCCCCCAGGGTGGCCATCGCACCTTCCGAGATGAGGGCGAAGGCCGCGCTCATCCGGGTCAGCCGCCCGAAGTAATGCCCCACGCCGCCGTCCACGGGGGCGTGCGTGAGCCTTCCGTTGGTCAGCCCCAGCACGAGAGCGCGGACCGTAGTCGAAGCCACGTGGCCGACGTGCGCCCAGAACGCGCGGTCGAATCGGGGAAGGTCGCCTTCCGCTACCGCCCGCATCTCTTCCTGGGCATAGGGGTGGCCACGAATCGCGCCTTGCCCATAAACGATCATGGACCGGGTTAGGATGTTCGCGCCTTCGACGGTGATGCCGATCGGTACCGCCTGGTAGGCGTTCGCCAAGATGTTCCGGGGCCCCCGGCAGATGGCGGCGCCCGCACGAATGTCCATCGCGTCAGTCACGACCTGGCGCATCGCGCCCGTGAGATATGCCTTGGCGACGGCTGAAAGAACCGACGGTTTTTCACCGGCGTCCACCGCTCCGGCGATCACGACTCTCGTGGCGTTCATCAGGTAGGTGAGCCCACCGATCCGAGCCAGCGGCTCCTCGATCCCCTCGAATCGTCCGATCGGCGTGTCGAACTGCTCGCGGACGGTCGCATAGGCTCCGACCGTCCGGGTCGCCGCCTGCGCGGAGGCAACCGCCAGCGCCGGGAGCGAGATGGACCGACCGGCCGCGAGGCTCTCCATGAGCATCCGCCAACCCTCCCCTCCGTTCTCCCGACCCCCGATGATGAAGTCGAGCGGAACGAATACGTCGGTTCCGGAGTTTGGGCCGTTGTGAAATGGCACGCCCATGGGGTCGTGCCGGGCGCCGATCTCGATGCCGGGAAGATCCGCGGGAATCAGGGCACAGGTGATCCCGAGATCTTCTCGCTCACCCAGGAGTCCGTCTGGATCCCGCAGTCGAAAGGCAAGCCCGATCAGGGTGGCCACGGGCCCAAGCGTGATGTACCGCTTCCGCCAGGTGAGCCGCATTCCGAGCACTTCCTTCCCATCATAGGCACCGCGGCACACGACCCCGACACTCTGCGTGGCGGCGGCGTCGCTCCCGGCTTCGGGACCGGTCAGGGCGAAGCAGGGGATTTCCTCTCCCCGAGCGAGTCGCGGGAGGTAATAACGCTTTTGCGCCTCGGTCCCGTAGTGGAGGAGGAGCTCGGCCGGTCCGAGTGAGTTGGGCACCATGACCGTCACCGCGGTCGTCACGCTCCGGCTGGCCAACTTTACGATGACGGCGGAGTGGGCGGCGGCGGAAAATCCGAGGCCGCCATATTCCTCCGGGATGATCATTCCGAAAAAATTGTGCCGTTTGATGAAGTCCCAGGTCTCGGGGGAGAGATCACCCGCCTGGATCACCTCCCATTCATGCACATTTGAGCAGAGCTCCTCGACCGGGCCATCCAGGAAGGCCCGCTCCCTCTGTGTCAGTTCACGGGGGATGAAGTCGACGATCTTGCGCCAGTCGGGATTGCCGGAGAAGAGTTCGCCATCCCACCAGACGGTGCCGGCCTCGAGGGCGATTCGTTCCGTCTCGCCGATCCGGGGCATCAGGGGCGCGACGAGCCGGATGATCCAGGAGCTCATGAGGGGGCGCCGAAGCTCGGACACCCCGAAGACGAGAGCGGCGCCGGCGAAGATCCCTGAAAGGACAAGAAACACCAGGGGCGCCAACGCACCTGTCCAAGCTAGTCCGGCGAGTAGGATGGCACCGGGGAAAATCCAGGCCCAGTAAGCAAGGCCCTGGTAAAAGAGGACGAAAGCCAATCCAACTGCGAGCGAAAAAACAAGAATGACGTGGATCATGGGGAGTGGCCCCCGGAGGGATCGGATTCTTCGCTCAGAAACTCCTCGATCTCGCCGGCACGTGCGTCCGCGTCAGATTCGCCCTCGTCCATCAGCCGACAAAGGTAGTCTGATTGGAAGAGCACCAAGCTCAGGGCATCCGGGCTGGCGGAGTCGCGGGTACCCAGTCCGCGAGTGAGGTATCGGAACCCGCGGGGAAGCTGGGGCTCGTAGTCACGAGCGAGTTGCCCTAGATCACGCAAGGGGCGGAGCATGAGAACCTTGATCGGGCGGAAATCCTCGCGCGCATCGCTCGGAGTCCGTTCGAGGTGGCTATTCAAGCGCTCGATCCTCCGTACATCCTGATCCAACACGTCGAGGAATATTGCGTTCAGGAGGACGCTCATGACCTGGGCGGGTGGCGGATAGCGGACGGGATCCGCGGATCCGGCGTCCGGCGTCACCGCTCCGTGCTTGGTCGAGATCACCATGATTCGCCCGGCGCCCAGGTGAAGGCGGGAGAGAGGGGGGCGGTCTGCCGAATGCCCCCGTCGCCGTGATATTCGTTGCCGATTCGGATCGCCGGAAAGAAGAGGGGGAGGGCGGCCGAGGCCATGACATGGTCCACCGTGATCCTGGTGGGCTGAGCCTGCCGGAACGGGTAGGTCCATGGCCGGACGTTCGCGCCCTGAACCCAGGTGATGGAGCGGCCCGTGGCGTAACTCGTGGTCGTCAGTGCAACCGCATCGAGGCGACCTCGATCGAGATTCGGTTGGATCCCCGTAAGCTCCCCGCCCACATTCTGGAGCGCCTGGCCCAGGAGATCTCGAAGTGGCACGGTGTCCACCAGACTCCGGAGCCGACTCCCGCTGGTCATGCCTCCGGAAACGAGCTGGAGTCCCCAACGTAAAACGTTTCGCGCCAGTGAAGGCAGGTCGGTGCGAAACACCCTATCCACGGAGAGATCGGCCCAGAGTCCCTGCAACTCCGCGACGGCCTCCTCGAAGCTTCCTTGGTGGGAGGCGAGCAGGGCGGCATTGATGGCTCCGGCCGACACGCCGGTGATGATCGGAATCCGAAGGGTGGGAAAGCGGCGGGCGACGCAGCGCAGAAATCCCACCTGATAGGCGGCCCTCGCTCCGCCCCCTCCCATGACCAGAGCCAACTTTCCGGGTGTCCTGCCAGATTCACTCGCGTGACCGCCGTGCCCGCTCGCGGCGGCGTCCACCGGGTTCGACTCTGAGTTCGCGAGCATGGGGCTCCGAGGAGAGGGGGGGCCCGCTGGGACGGGCACCCTCGGTCTCCTGGTAAAGGCCCCGGGTTCCATGGATGTTCCCAAACGCGCGGGGGAACGCCGTGCCACACGTGCTCACCCCAGCCGCCGCGTCAAGTCGTGCCGACCGACAAACAGCGCGCGGCACGAGCCGCCGACCGGATCAGATCTTGACCTCGCTGATCTGCAGGACCGGGGTGCCGCTCGTGAAGTTTGGGATATCCCCAAGGATTGATTCCGCGTGCGGTCCGAACGCGCTTTGGAAATCCTCGGCGAACTCGAAATACAGGTGGCCCATGGCCGTGTAGGTGGCGGGCGCGTGCGGCGCACCACCTGCGATTCCCGCTTCGACCGCGAAGCCTTTACACGCCGAACCGACCTTCCCTTGAACCATCGGGACGTGCTTGTCCAAGTAGTAGATCATGTCGAAGGTCGATTCGGGTGAGTTGGGGTAGAGCACGCTGACCTTGATCATCTCCCGTTCTCCTGTGAGGGTTCCGCCGGACGCCGAAAACCCGACCTCATACTACCTATCCCAGGCTAAGAATCCGTCGCCGCGGAATCCATCGGGAATTCTCCCTATGCCAGAAGCGCCTTGTGATCCATGGCGAAAAAGGCGATCTGCGCACGTCCTCTTTTTCCGGTCTTCTTGTAGATCCTGCCCACATGGCGGCCCGCCGTCTTGACCGAGATACCCAGGCGGCGGGCGATCGCCTTGTCGCTGCAACCTGCCGCGAGAAGCGCAACCACGTCGGCCTCACGCGGCGTGAGGCCGGCGGTTAGCGACGACCGCGCCATCTTTCCCATTTGACCAGCGACATCTAAGGCCGCATGAACGACGCGGTGCGGCAGACGGCCGGCACTGACCTCCGCACGCATCAAGCCTTCCGCCTCGTCCTCACCGTGGGCCGGTCTCCAGGGTCGATGGTGTCGGAGCGTGTCGTACATCTGCGCCGCGGCAAGAAGGGCCGTGTCAGGATCGTCTAACTGGATGCGGCGGTGATATCCGGAGCCATCGCAGCGCTCGTGCGTTCCGGAGGCTTGGTCCGCGAGTGGCTGGAAGCTGGCACAGCGAGTCAGAATCTGGCTGGTGTGATACGTTTGCGTCTCCATCTGTCGCCGTTCAGAGGGCGTGAACGGGCCCGGCTTGTCCCAAAGTCCGTTTGGTACCGCGACTCTCCCGATGTCGTGCAGCAATCCCGCGAGCCGCACCGAATCGTCGGCACATGTTGGCATCCCGAGAGCCTGTGAGCCCCTTGATGCCAGCGCGCTTCCGGGAGCCGGACCGACCGCGAGGTCTGTGGCGAGGGACAGCGCCCCGAGCGGCTCGCTCAGCCGAGTCCCGTCAGAAGTCATTCGCCCTCTTGTCGCGAGGTCTCGGGGGATGCTGGAAGGCCTTTCAGGCCGCCCCAATCATGCAGGTCTCCACGAGGCCCGTCGGGAATGCGGACGTTTCGGCTCGGGCTTCAAGAGCGGCTGCGAATGGGGTAACAAAGCGCGAAAGGCCCCGGGGCTCGAACCCCCCGGAGCCTTCCAATCGCCGGTCGGACGCTGAGACCCCGTGCGGCCGAGGCCCCACCGTACCGCCCTTTTTGGTGCCCCTAATCGGTCTGCGCGAGGAGGTACGAAACGAGGGCTCCGATATCCTCCGGTGTGATCCCGAGTTGCTCCGGTGGCGGCATCGCTGGTCCGAATCCATCGGCGACGAACGCACCGGGGGTCTCCAGCGAGGCCCGAATGTACGCCTCCGTCGTGGGCCACCGCGTCAAATCTCTCGACGGCCTCGCGCCGACGGCGCTCAGGTTCGGACCCACCATCCCACCGACGCCATCGATCGTATGGCAACCGTTGCACCCGATTCGCCCGAAGAGAAGCTCTCCGGTGCTTGCGGCCGCACCGGGGGGAGGCGCTGCGACAACCGCCGCCGTCCGTGAAACCAACTCCGTCGCCTCCGCGTCCGCGAGCGTGTCCCCTCCGGACCCTCCCCCACATGCGGGGAGGGCCGAAAGGAGAGCGACGGCGCAGAGGCTCTTGACTCGCCTGAATGGCATGATGGCTCAGTCGCCGCACCGAGGCGCTTGGGTCGGCATGAACATGCCGTCCGTGCCCGGCGTAATCGTGCGGGCCGGCATCCCCATCATGGCCGGCATCTCCATCCTCTGGACGGCGATGTGCTTGAGCCAATAGCCGCTCTCGCCGGGAGTCCCGCCTCCGTGACCCGCGTCCCAGGCACCGACGCGCGCCGTCCTGTGAAAGTGTGTGAACTCGGGACCAGGCTGATCCTCCGCGCACCATCGGCCGGCAACCGCCCATCCCGTGAACATGAGCCCGGTCGCCTCGGCGAGGGGGGCGTTGAAGTGCAGGAAGAGGTACGTGCCGTCCCCGTTGTCGAACCAGAGATGATCCGGGGCGTCGGGAGTGAACGGACCATCCTGCGTGAAGGCGCCGACGAGCTGCTGGCCCACCATCTGGGCGGCGGCCGGGGTCACCTGAGCCTCTGCCCTTGTAGCCATACCCATCGCTGCGATGAGCAACATCATACAGGACAACCGAACTGCGGGGGACGGAGAAGAATTCGAGATCATCGTTCATCACTCCTGGTTGGGGAAAAGATCCGCGACCTGCACCTCCCCAACGCAGACAGGTGCCTAAAGAGTTCCAAGTCGCGCTGCGTCGACTTGGTGCCCATCCATGGATTTGCGAAGCGCATGAGCCGCGGGCCACCCGGCATGGGGCCCTGCGATCGACCCGGGCGGGAACTTCTGAGCGAGGCTTACGCATTAGGTCCTCGGGCCTCCGAAGGCACTCGGCGACTGTGTCGGAGCTCCTGTCGGGGTCATCACCCGTGAGCACGTCGCCGCCCGTGGCGCCCGGAAGAGACATGACGCATGCCGCTGACGGCGACCAGACCTTTCAGAACGAGGCTCTGGCACATATGGCGGCCGTGTACAGGTTTGCCCTGCGGCTCACACATGACGCGGACGACGCCGAGGATCTGGTGCAGGAGACCTATTTGAGAGCCTACCAAAACTGGGACAAGTACGTACCCGGAACGCGGGCCAAAAGCTGGCTCTTCACCATCTGTCGAAACCTATTTCTTCGAGGGGACGAGCGGGCACGGCGACACGATGAGATCGTCGCCAGGGAATCCGGGCAGGGAGCCGAGGCGACATCAGGGGAGGGCACGGTATTCGCCGCCGTCGGGGAGCGCGATCCGGAAGGGGCCTTCTGGAGGCAAATGATCGACGGCGAGATCCTCAAGGCGATCGACGCTCTTCCGGAAGAGTATCGCGACGTCGTGATCCTTTCGGACCTCGAGGAGCTCGCGTACGACGAAATCTCCGGCGTTCTGGACATTCCGCTGGGCACGGTGAAGAGCCGGCTCTTCCGCGGCCGCAGAACACTTCAGCGGGATCTGTACGAACACGCGATGGAATCCGGCATCATCGGATCGGAATGGCGGAACCACGGACATGGCCGGGAGGGGCACACAGAATGAGCTGGACGAACGATCTTCGGCACCTTCTCGAGCGCATTCTTCAGGGGCCGCGCACCGCGGAATCACCCGCGGACGAAGTCACCTGCCACGAAGCTGCGTCGCGAGTCTATGAATGGCTGGACGGGGAACTCGATGGAGATCTTGCGGCTCGAGTCGGGGCCCACCTCGAGACCTGTGCACGGTGTTACCCGATGCTCGTCTTCGAGCGAAGCTTCCTGGAAGCGCTCAACCGGGTTGCGGAAGACGAGCCCGTGCCCGAGGAGCTTCGCCGGCGTGTCCTGCGATCCCTCGAAACCGAAGGGTTCACCGCGTCATAGTCAGTTGGGCGGGCCTCTCTGGAGGCTCGTTCCGCCGCTCAGCGCCTCAGGGGGTTGGTCAGCAGCAGCTGGCCGACCTTCCGCCTTCCGCCGTAGTTTCCGCCGGAACACTGCAATCGAAAAGACCGAAGTGCGTGGTCCGATCTCCTTCAAGGCGAAAGTGGGAGGCGTACCGCGTCTTCGACAACATGTCCGCCGTGTTCCCACAAACCCGGAGGGGGCGATTCGCCTCGAAGCGATGGTGATCGTCCAACTCGAAGGCGTGCGGATGCGTGGGGATCGTGCCGAGGTACGTAGCGACCTGACCGTAATCCTCGCACCGGTCCTCCAAAGGGAGCTTGAATGCGCGGTAGGTGCGCGACGTGAATCGGACCATACCGATCTTCTCTTCCAGTCTGGAATTTCCCAGGCCCACGGGGCGTGAGGACATTTGCCTCACGTCGGCACACCCGAGATCGAGGACCATTCGACGAAAATCCTCTGGGTAAAGCGCGCCGGCGAGGCACTCGCCGAGTAGCTCCGGATCTTCGCGAAGGTGCGCCGGCACTCTCCTGTCGGCGAAAACGTCGGAGAAGAAGAGCTCGCCAGCCGGCTTCAGGACGCGAAAGACTTCTGAAAAAAGACGGGGCTTGTCCGGCGAGAGATTGAACACGCAGTTCGATACGACGAGGTCCGCGGAGTCGTCGGCGAGATCCAAGGCCTCGAGATCCTCCATGAATCCGTGGACGAACTCCACATTGGATCGAGAAAACCCGAATCTCTCCGCATGCCAATTCTGGTGGGACATGGCGATGGTCAGCTGCCCTAACGTCATGTCCACGCCGACGACCCTTCCTCCTTCGCCAACGAGCGCGGAGAGCAGGAAGACATCTCGGCCACTTCCGCATCCGAGGTCGAGAACCGTGGCACCGTCCAATACCGGCGGAATCGGCGCACCGCAGCCGTAAAAGCGCGCCTGAATCTCCGGATGCACTTTGCTCGCCAATTCCCTCAGGTGACCCGGGAGCGCCTCTGGGGCGCAACAGGCCCCCGACTTCAGGTCCGCGCTGGTTCGGAGGATGCGACCGTAATAGTCGCGCACGAGTTCGAGGCTGTCTTGAACGCCGGTCATGAGTGAGGGATCCTTTCGTCACGAGGCCGAGGACGAGCGCCGGTGGGCATCCGCGTCGAACGGGGTCGGGTATATTGATAGCGGGGGCGCTCTCCGCTACCAGTCCAAACGCGCCGGACACGGGGCAGGTTCCGCGAATGACGTGCGCGACTGAGACTCGGAATCCCAGCGCGCGACTGATCGCTCCGCGTGTCGGGGGTTCGAGTCCCTCCTCCGGCATGCGAGACTAGGACATCTGTTCTGGGCCCCTCCGGGTTTCTTCCGAGGGGCCCAAGCCTTTTTCGGAGGCTCGCCTACTGTTTTTTCCGGAAGGGTCGCACCGGGTCGAGGTCCGAGGAGTCGCGAGAGAGGGGCTGCCCGAAATCGCGCACAGATCGAGACTAGAGTAGCTTCGTTTCGCCGCCCGCTCGCTGCATGGGAGGTCGGACGACGAAGTGCTCGGGGATCCTTCAGCGGTGGAGGCCAGGGTGGGCATTCGGGGTTGGATGCACGGGCACCGGACAGGTCGCCGGAGAGTGGGTGTGACCTTCGCAGCCGGCTGGCTCGCGATCTTTCTCACCGGGTGCTTTCCCGCGGACCTCGCAACGCGGGGCGCCCCGGACTCGGCCGTCCAGACCATGATCTTCGAGTTGCCCCCGGTGGAGCTCCCCGCCGGCACCAGCATTCACGTGAACACCCCGGCCCAATTCGAGAAGGTGGCCCTCGCGGGGTGGGTTCACGGGTTCGACGTCACCCTCCGGGATGGCGCGGGGAGAGAGTTGCCCCGAGAGCTCCTCCACCACACCCAGGTGATGTTGCCGGGGCAACGAGAACTATTGCATCCCATCATGCTCCGTCTGGTCGGGGCCGGAAGCGAGACGGACACCAAGTCGCTCCCCGCGCAGCTTGGCTTCCATGTCATGCCCGGAGATTCCCTCCTTCTCGTCGCGATGCTGCACAACCCGACCGGTCGGGACTATGGCGACGTCAGGGTTCGCTTGCACCTCCAGTTCTCGACGACCGGACCCTGGCGGCCTCCCCTGGACGTCTTTCCCTTCTTCACTCACGTGATCGCTCCCCCGGGCGAACCCGCCTACGATCTTCCCTCGGGAGAATCGGAGCGCACCTTGGACATTCGATTCCCGGTCTCAGGAAAGATCCTCGCACTTGGAGGCCACCTCCACACGTACGGCCACTCCCTCACACTCGAGGATGGGGAGACGGGTGAATCCCTCTGGGAGTCCGTCGCGGCGAAGGACGCCGACGGAATCGTCCGGGAAATCCCCCACGACATCTTCATCTGGTCTGGAGGGCTTGGCGTCGAAGCCGAGCGGACCTATCGCTTCAGGGTCCGCTACGACAACCCGGGAGCATCCATTCCTGATGGGGGGATGGGAACGTTGGGGGGGGTCTTTCTCCCCGATGGAGCGTGGCCGGCCGTGGACCCGAACCATCCGGTCTACCAATGGGACTGGGCCAAGAATACGACCGCGCCGGGCGCCCACGAACACGTGATCGAGTGAAGGCTAGCAGCCGATCCGCTCCGTGCTCACCACGAAGTCGTCCAGGTAGCGCTCCTGGTCCGCAGGTGAGCCGGCGTTCCAGTAGTTCTCCACGAATACGGCATTGAGGCCAAAGGCGCTGTAAGCGCCGAGGAAGTTCAGGCCGGTGCGCTGGACTTCCAGGTTCCCGCCGATCCAGAGCTCGAATACCCCGTTCGAGCTTCCTGCGTCATTCAGTCGGACATGGGCTTGGACGCAATGCCACTGTCCGATGTGCGCGGCATCGAAGAGCGGCGTCGTTGACTGGGCGGCGCCCAGCCAGCTCAGGTTGGCCGCGTCGTTGTAACCCGTCGTGAGCAGCGTGCCCGCGGCGTCCGTGCCCCGGGCCGGGTCGAACACGAGGTGGTTCGCGGAAGCGCCGGATCCGCCCGACCAGACATGCGCGATCATGGCCTGGGCCCAGGAGGGCGCGGCGAACACCGTCGCGCGCGACAACTTGTCGCCGCCGCCCCCGACCCAGCCCGGCTCGTTCCTCACTAGAATCCGCCAATAGATCTCGCGGTGGTCCGCCGTTCCGGCGTCCACCGGTGCCATGTAGGCGTCCGGGGTCCGTCCGAAGGCCAGGTGGAGCGATCCCGCGTCAACCTGCCCCGGCGAAAAGTGGACCCGCATGCCGGTAGAGCCTTCGGATCCGACCCCAGGTTCTCTGGTGAAGGACCCGCCGGCGGAGTTGTACTCGAAATACGACGAGAGGCGGTCGGCCTCGAAGTCGTCGCACCAGATCCATCCGGGTTCCGGCGAGTCGCAAAAATGCGCGGAGGGTTCCCCACCGGCCGGCGCGACCGAGATTTCCGACGTTCCCACCACTCCGTCGCTTTGGGCCGAGACCGTGGACGTCCCTTCCGCGATCGCCGAGACCAAACCCTCGACGCTCACCTGCGCGACCGAGGGGTCTTGAGAGTTCCACTCGACCGTTGCCCCCTCCACGATGGCGCCGTTCGTGTCGCGCACCGTTACCGAGAGCGGCTGGGCCGCCCCCGGAATCAGGGAAAGGGAGGGGGGCGTGACCACAACGGAGGCGGGGGCGAGCGGCGGCGGGGCTGTGACGTCGACCCAGCTGGTGGCCGCCAGCGGCGAGGGACCCATGTGGTGGGCGGCGATCTCCACGGGGCCCGGGTCCGGGGGAGCGACGAAGGTCCCGTCCGGGCCGATGGAACCCGAGGAGCTCGTCCAGATTGCCGAAGCACCAACCGTGTCTCCAGCGAGAGTCACTCCGTAGCTGGAGAACCTTATTTCCGTACCGGGAAGAAGACTCGCGAACTCGGGGCGGGAGAGGAGCGCGACGATCGCCTCATCCACGGGCACCGTGGAGAGCTCACCCGTGCAGCCCTGGAGCGCAAGGATAACCGAATACCATAGAGGTTTGAGGGAATCGATTGCCATGCTCGAGTCCGGTTGCCGACCCGCTGGAGATAGTGGCGCACCCTCTCCCCTGCAAGTTCGGAGCCTTCGGCGCGCGGACCCGATGCCTCGGGGCCGGGGAGCGGTGGGGAGATGGCGGTGCGGCTCTCGGGAAACGACGAACGGCCCCCCGGTTGGTTCCGGAGGGCCGTTCTCGCGCGGAGCGCGCGTCAGCGAGCCCGGTCGCCGTTAGTTCGCGGCCAGCTCCCGAACCACTGCGCTCAGCGTACGCACTTTCGCTCCGTCCGCTGCCCCCGCCGCTTCGCCGTCCAGCGCTGTCGCGAGCGCGGTGAGCGCGTTGCGGCGCGCTTGCCCGGAGAGGCCTTCCGCCCGCGCGAGATCGGTCCGGGCCGTTGCGATCCTGGCCGCGGCCAACCCCCCGCCCCGCTGAAGCTGATCGAGGTAGGCGCGCGCGAGCACGAAGGTGGTCGGCCACTCGAAGCGCTGCTGTTGCTGGGGATTGAAGTAGTCGAGATGCACCGTCTTCGCGGCGTCGATCTCGTTCTGCGTGAGCCATCCACTCGGCACGAGCTCGAGCACATCCAACCCGCGGGCGATCTCCGAGCTGTAGATGTATCCATTGTGCCAATAAGCGGACCACGAGCCGCCCAGCACGAGGCGCTCCGCGTCGAGCGGGCCGCGGTCGAAATACGCGATCTCGACGGGATTCCGGGAGTCGGTCCATTCGAAGATGGAAATCCCTCCCTGGTACCACCCCTGGACCTTGATGTCGCGCCCCGGAACCGGAATCAGGGAGCCGTTGTGCGCCACGCAGTTTTCTTGGTCGGTCTGCGCCGCGGGCATCTTGTAGTAGCTCTGGAAGACGAGCTCGTCGTTCACGATCTCGAAGATCGCGTTTCCGCCCCAGACGAGGGGATCGGTCACCCGGCAGCGGGGTCCGCTCCCGCCTCCCCACTCGTCCGTGAACAGGACCTTCGTTCCGTCGTTGCTGAAGGTGACGGAGTGCCAGGTGGCGAAGTTGGTGTCTGCGGCCGCGTAAAGTCGCTCGGGCGAAGTGACATCGCTGATGTCGATGAGGATGCCGTAGCCCTGGCAAGCGCCCCCCGCGTACCCGGCATCCGGATAGGTCGTGATGTCGTGGCACTGGTTCGGGCCTGGGCGGGGCGCGTTCGGATCGGCTTGGGCCCCGCCCCCGCGTCCTCCCTGCTGCGGCTGTGTCCGCCTCGGCGCCGCCGTCAGATCCTGGAAGATCCGTGCGCCGGTGACGATGCGCGCATTCTGCGGCGCGTCGAGAGGCACCTGGATCACCTCGATCCGGAAGAGCGAGGAGTTGGGATCCTCATTGGGAGCGAGATTGGAGCACCCGGGAAGCTCCTCGGGTGAACGGACCGACGACGAGCCGGAGACGTAGATATAGACGTTTTCGTCGTCCCCGGGCTGCGTCGCCAGCGAGTGCGTGTGTGAACCCCGGCAGGTCTGTACGTTCGCCACGTAGATGGGGGCGTTCACGTCGCTGATGTCGAAGATCCGAATTCCCCTCAGGCGATCCGCGCTCACCGGTTCCGGCACGCCCTGCGTTCCGCAGTCGAGGCGGCCCCCGGTCCCCTCACCCGACACGAAGAGGAGGTCTCCGAAGACCGATACGTCGCTCTGTGATGCCGGGCAGACGAAACCCCGGACGAGAGTCGGCTCCGTGGGGTCGGACACGTTCCAGACCTGGAATCCGTTGTAGTTCCCCTGGATGACCAGGTTTCCGGTGAAGGCCAGGTCGGAATTGGTCACTCCCGCGAAAGGCTCGGGGGACGGGGTGTGGGAAACCATGCGCAGATTCCACGACGTCTCCGCGGCCGGCTGGTCCACCACCCGGCGGGAGGTGTCCGAGGGGAGCGGCCTCATCGTTCCGGGGCGGAGCCCGATGCGCGGGTCGGGACTCGGCGGCGTGGTGGATCGGTCCAACTCCGCGGGTGCGGCTCCTCCCCCACCCGTGCCCATGGACTGAGAACAGGCCGAAATCCAGAGAAGTCCGAGAACCACGGTAACGGCGCCGAGCCGGACCGGCAGGGACGATGCGCGCAAGTGGGGAATCAGCGATCCGGTTCTCACGGGACGGGCTCCAGTCGAAGGTTTAATGGACTGCGTGCCAGGGTGCTCGCTCAGGGACGGGCCGCCGCCGGGGCCATCAGGGCGAGCATGTTTTCCATGCGATCAATCTCGGACGTCTGATCCGCGAACACGTCGGAGGCGAACTTGTAGATGCGCTCGTCCGCGGTCCCGCCATGCGACGCAAAGAGGGTCTCCACCATCGAGATCGCCCCATAGTGGTGCTGGATCATGAAGGTGATGAACAGGCGATCGAACTCCGCGCCGCGTGCCCGGTCGAGCTCCTCGAGCTGGGCATCGGTCAGCATTCCGGGCATGAGCATGTCGTGCTCGATCCCGTTCATGACCATGCGCATCCCTCTCGGGTTCGGCTCCGGCACCGGCTCGCCGACGTCTTGGAGCCAGGTCTGCATGAGCCCGATCTCGTCGGTTTGCGAGATGAAGATGCGCCCGCTGAGGGTTTGGATCGTGGGGCTCGCGTCATGCGAGGCAGCCCACTCCGCCATCACGAGCGCCTGCGCGTGATGGTGGATCATTCCGGACATGAAGGCGACCGCGGCTTCGTTCGCCCGAGGCCCCGCCGGGGCGGGGGACGCGGCCGGAGGTGCCGATGTTCCGGCGCACGCCGCCGTGGCCCCGAGGGCGAGGAGCGTCACGGCCCATCTTCGTGTACGCGAACCCGTCACTGGATCGAAACCTCCCATCAAACGTCTGCGTGCCTCCGCGCCGCCGGCACACGGCACGACCGGGGGACTCGCGCGTCCATCATGGTACGCCTTGGGTGCCGGATGCGGAAGTCGGCGATTCAAGGCGCCGGTCGAAGAGTCAGCCTGTGCGCGGCACGTTCTTCGATCCCGCCCCGGGTGAAGAGGAGGGGCGCGTACTCTCCATTTCCAAGGCTCTCCCGCAGGTTCCCGTAAAAGGGGCTTCCCGGTTGCCCCGACTGGCCCGGGGCGTTTGTCCAGACTGAGTTGTCCAGGTTCGAGAGGTCCACGATGCGGCGGAAGTTCGCCCCGTCCGCGTTCACGGTACCGAAGGCCCCCGGTCGCTCCACGGGCGGCAAGTCAAAGGCCGGCACGAACGTGTGCGTGAGCGAGGTCGTCTGGATGCGGCCGTAGCGCCACTCGTTCCAGTCCGTCCCCCAGTCTCCCTTCAGCCGGTCGAGCGCGGCAACGAGGGCGGCCTCCATGAGGGCCGGCCGGCCGGCGGGCGCTGCCCCATGGATTTCGTCCTCGTCGGCTGCATTCGTCCATCGCACATAGATCGCGGCCGCGGTGCTCTCGCGTCCGAGAGTGCGATCCCACTCGGCGATCATCGCGCGCGCACGCTCCGCTTCGGGATCGGTCGCGGTCCATCCGAGGAAGAGGGAGTGGTCACCCTCGGCGCGGAGCGAATAGGCGTCGTGCTGGATCCGCATGTGGTCTTCGACCGAAAGGATCGCTCCCGATCCGAGGATCTGGTGGAGGCGGGCGATCCGCGAGGTCTCGACGCCGGCCGTGGAATGGTAAAAGACCGGGCGCCCCATGTACCCCGGGGGGTGCGTGTTGTTGTTCGCGGTGGCGATGTATCCTCTTTCCGGATTGAGCTCTCGCGGAAGGTCGCTTCGGAAGCCCCGCCACTCGTAGGCACCGTTTCCGGGCACGGGAAGGCGCCCATTCCACCCCGCGCGGTCCGGCGTGAGTCCCGTGATCTGGAGGGCGATGTTTCCGTCCGCGTCCCCGCAGATCAGGTTGTGCGTCGGGACCTTCCAGAACATCGCCCGGTCGAAGAAGTCAGCGCAGCTGTTCGCCTGCGCTAGCTTGAAGCTTCCCAGGTAGGGGGCCGTTCCCGGCTCCTGATTCACGGACCGCACGGCGTACGCGAGACGGTTCGCGGAATCCTCGTAAAAGACCGGCCCGTGGCGGCTGAACTTGAGGGTGACCGCGCGCGGCGCCTCCCCCTTGACCAGGATCTCTTCCTCGATGATCCGGAGCGGCTCCCATCCGTCCTGCCAGCGCACCAGAGTCGGATCCTCGGGGTGCACTTCTTCCACGTAGAGGTCCACCATGTCGGTGCCCGCGAAGGTGAACCCCCACGCCATGCGCTCGTTGTTGCCGGCGTCCACGCCGACGAAAGGCGGCTCGCCGCCGCCGATCACGTTCCATCCCGGAGCGTTCAGGTGCACCATGTATCGGAGGGCGGGCATCTCGACGCGCCGGTGAGGGTCGTTCGAGAGGATCGGAATGCCGCTCGGCGTGCGAGAGCCGCTCACCACCCAGTTGTTGCTTCCCGCGTCGGCCGGATCCCAGGGGCTTGCGACGGAAGCGGTCTGGAGCTCGGAGAGGAGGGGGCGGTACGCCTCGACGATCTCGAGCGGGGGAAGATTGTCTCCCGAGAAGGGATCTCCGTCGCCCGCCCGCGCGGCGTCCAGCACCTCCTGGGTGATCAGGGTCAGGTCGAGTCCTTCCGGAACGACGAGGTCGTCCCATGGATCCGGCGTCGCCCGGCGATTCGCTTCCTCCACGCCGAGGCGCGCCACATTCATCGCGAGCTGGATTTCGCTGATGGCGTGGCCCCGGACGCTCGAAAGCGCGATCTGGGCCCATCGAAGGACGACGGCCTGCGCGGTCCAGGGATCGGGGCGGATCCCGGTGAGCTGAAACTCGACCGGGAGATTGTTCGCATTCTGCTCGATGAAGGCGTTCACTCCCGCGGCGAAGGCGGCGAAGATCCGTTCGCCCTCGGGGTGGTAGCTCGTCCACTCCGCTTCGTCCCACGGCCCCCGGAACATCATGAGCCGGGTCCGGGCGTCGTATTCGAAGGCCTCCGGGCCGAAAACTTCGGCGAGGCGCCCCTCGTGCCAACGGCGCCACATCTCCATTTGCCAGAGCCGGTCCTGCGCTGTCACGAAGCCCTGGGCGAAAAAGAGATCTTCCGTATTCCGGGCGAAGATGTGCGGGATCCCCCATTCGTCCCGAATGACTGCGACGGGCTCCCGAAGGCCGGGCAGCTCCAGGTCGCCTTCGATCTGGGCGAGCGCCCTCTCCGCCAGCTCCTCGACGGTGGCGGGAGGCGCGGCATTGTCGGCGGGAAGGGCGCACCCGGCCGCGAGGAGCGTTGGGACGAAGGCGCGGAAGAGGGAGCGAAGCCCGCGGAGCGTGTACATGGAGCAACCTCCGGGAATTTGAGGAGATCCGGGAAGAGAGGACCCAAAGCGATCTTGCGCGGCCGCGCCGGGCAAGTCAATCGAAATCGGCTCCGGCGAATCCTTCCCATCCTTTCGTGGTATCACGCGGGTCCTGAATGTCCGCCCCAAACCCCATGGTGGCTCCCCGATGAATAGGCTTTCGCCCGTCCTGGTGCTTTTGGCTCTCCTTTCCGCGTGTGCGTCCGCCGCCACGGCTCCGGGGGGGACCTCCCCTTCACCGGGGGCGGCGCCGTCCGGCGGGGCCTTCATCACGGCGGTTCTCGACCTCGCCGCGATCTCGAACGACCGGCTCCTCGTCGAGCTGAATCCGGTCGAGCTCGACCAGGACGAGGTCCTCTTCCGCCTTCCGCGCGTGGTGCAGGGGACCTATGCGGTGAGCGACTTCGGAAGCTACGTCGAAGAGCTGGCCGCCTTCGACGGGGCCGGCGCTCCGATGGCCGTCGAGCGGGTGGACACGAATACCTGGCGGATCGGCAACGCCCGGAGACTCGATCGCCTGACTTATTACGTAAACGACACCTTCGACCGGGAGAGGGCGGGGGAGGAAGCGCCTTTCTCTCCCTCGGGGACCAACATCGCCCCCGATGTCTTCGTCCTCAATCTTCACGGCTTCGTGGGATACTTCGAAGGGCTCACGGAACGCAGCTACGAGATCCGCGTGACCGCACCGACTCGCCTCGAGCGCTCCTCGGCGCTTCCGGTCGCGGCCTCGGATACGAGCGCGACGGGTGGGACCTTCACGGACGTCTACCGGGCCGGGCGGTATTTCGACGTGACCGATAATCCGATGATGTATGGAGAGATTGACACGGTCGTCTTCCCTGTGGGCGATATCAGAATCACCCTGAGCGTCTATTCGCCCACCGGGGCGCACTCCGCCGCGGGTCTCCAGGACGACATCGCCGCGATGATGGCGGCGCAGAGCGCCTACCTCGGCGACTTCGAGACGACCGACCGCTACGACATCTACCTTTTCCTCGCCGGAGAAGACAACGAGGCTCCCACGGGTTTCGGGGCGCTGGAGCACCACACATCCACGGTGACGGTCCTCCCGGAGTACCTTCCGGACGCCGACATGACGGATGCGATGGTGGACATCATCTCGCATGAGTTCTTCCACATCATCGCACCGCTCACCGTACACTCGGAGGACGTCCACGACTTCGACTACAACGCGCCCACCTTTTCGAAGCACCTCTGGATGTACGAAGGAATCACGGAGTACTTCGCGAGCCACTTCCAGGTGTACGAGGGGCTCGAGTCGAGGGAGGACTTCTACGAGAAGTTGGGCGAAAAAATCGAATACGCCGCCGGTTACGACGACGCCATGAGCTTTACGATGATGAGCGAAAACGTCATCGAGTCGCCCTATGCCGAAAACTATGGGAACGTCTATCAGAAAGGGGCGCTGATCGGGATGTGCCTCGACCTCATCCTCCGCGCCGAAAGTGGAGGAGAGCGCAGCATGCTCTCGGTCATGAAGGAGCTTTCGGCGCGGTACGGAATCGAACGGGCCTTCGAGGACGACGCGCTGATCGCCGAGCTGACGGAGATGACCTATCCCCCATTCGGGGCCTTTCTCCAAACGCATGTGGCCGGAAGCACCCCCATCGGTTACGCCGACTGCCTCGACGACGCCGGAATCGAGGTCGTCGAGACGGAGCTCCCCGTCACTCTCTTTTTCCTGGACCAGCAGATCCCCTTCATCGATGCGAATCCGGGAACGGGCGAGATCTTCTTCCGCGAGATGCAGCTCAACTCGACTCTGCGGGCGATTGGGGCGCAGGCCGGCGACGTGGTCCGGAGCGTGAACGGACAGCCCTTCACTCTAGAGACCTTCGGGCCGGTGGTTCAGGCCTCCTTCCAGTGGAGTCCGGAGGCGCCGGTCGAGATCGTCGTCCTCCGCGACGAGGAGGAGGTCGTGCTCCGGGGAACGATGGGGACTCCGGTCATCGTCCGGAGCAGCATCGAGGAAGATCCCGACGCGACGCCCGCCCAGAGAGCGCTCCGGGACGCCTGGCTCGGAGGGTGACGGGCGGCCGGGTCGGGGCGCGCCGCCTCAGAAGTCCACGACGACCGCGATGCTGAGGGCGCCGTCCACCTTCTCGAGCGGGACCTGGACCGAACCTTCTCCGAGGGGCACGGAGGTGACCGCGGGGAGGTTGTCGAGAGTTCGGCCTGCGGGGGAGCGCGTGCGTGGCCAGGACGAGCCGCTCGAGCCCGGCCCGGTCGTCTCCCTCGATCCGAACCTCAAGCGCGTCCATGCTCCCGAGGGAATCACCTCTCTCGCCTCACCCGACGCTCCGCTCCTCTACCTCGCGCTCCTCCGCAGGCCGAGCTCGACTTCGATCAGACGCCCGCCTTCGACCCGTCCGATCCCGAGCCCCTGCCCGAGCCGGACTTCGACCACTCCGCGCCCGACGCCTGGGAGGCCTGACCTCTCCCCTCGGACGTCCGCCCCGCGTTCGCCCACCCGCGCCCCTCCTCCCATCCGCCCGGCTCATTCTCACATGGGGCCACCGACGACCCCGTTCTGTCGCCGCGGCCAGCCCCTTCATCTGCCCAGCCTCTCCCCACCGCTCCCGCTTTCGGAATCGTTGCTCTCCCCAACTCCGCGTCCTACCTCGGCTTTCTCGTTCGCAGGCGGTTGGGAATTCCTAGCCTTCTATCACGGCCATAGGGTGCGGTGGGTTACTCTTTCCGACCATTGACCGGCAATTCACGCCGCAGGTATCGCACGCACCTGGATGACTACGGTCCTTGGATCGGGGAGCCGCGCGCGTCTTACCCCGCAGCTTGCTCCCATAGCGGGAGCAACTTTATACTTCCTCATGCGGCTCATCGCCAAGCGCACCCTGCGCCAGTTCTGGGAATCGCATGCGCGCGGCGCCCAAGCAAAAGCGCCGCTTCAGGTTTGGCATGCCACCGTGGAGGGGGCGGACTGGTCGACTCCCGCGGACGTGAAGGCGACTTATGGAGATGCAAGCATCCTGAAGAAGGGCCGAGTGGTCTTCAACATCGCGGGTAACAAATTTCGGCTCGTGGCTCGCATCAACTACCCGTATCGTATCGTTTACATCCGTTTCGTGGGGACTCACGCGGAATACGATGCCATTAACGCGGAGACGATCTGATGGAAATCAACGTTCGGCCGATCCGCACCGAGGACGACTACGCCGCCGCTCTGGCGGAGGTCGATTCTCTGATGGATGCGGTCCCCGGCTCGTCGGAAGGCGATCGCCTGGATGTGTTCGTGACGCTGATCGAAGCGTACGAAGCACGCCACTGGCCGATCGAAACCCCGGATCCCATCGAAGCCATTCGAGTCCGTATGGAGCAGAAAAACCTCCGGCAACGTGACCTGGAGCCGATGATCGGTTCCCGAGGCCGCGTCTCGGAGGTGCTCTCCCGCAAGCGGGCGCTCACGCTTCCAATGATTCGCAGGCTTTCCAAGGGGTTGGACCTGCGCGCGGAGGTCCTGATCCAGGAGGTTCCGATCTCTCGCCGGCCCGGGAAGGCCGTGAGGAAACGGGCGCCGCGGCCGGCGAAGAAATCCGACTGATCCGTCCGGGATCATCGGCCGCCGATGCGCCGCTGCCTCAGAAGTCCACGACGACCGCGATGCTGAGGGCGCCGTCCACCTTCTCGAGCGGGACCTGGACCGAACCTTCTCCGAGGGGCACGGAGGTGACCGCGGGGAGGTTGTCGAAGAGGAGCTGGTAACTCGCCTTGAGGGCCAACCTCTCGGACATCGTGACCGAGATGGAATTGGTCCAGTCGGCGCGGAGATCCCCGGTGTCCTCGAAATTTTCGTCCACGACGAGGAGGCTCGTGTAGGAGGTCGTCTCCGTAAGCGTGCGGACATAGTCCAGCGTGGCGCGGGCCCCTAGAAAAGTGTCCTCCGCGCCGGGGACTTCCACGACGTCCTCCTGGATCGTGTACGTGGCGCCCAGATCGGTTTTCAGCCGGCGCGCGTCGTCCTCGAACCAGGTCCGCCCGCCGCCCGCCACCATCGCGTACCGGTTCTGGATTCCCGCAAAGGTGTTCCGATCCCACCCGGCACCTCCGAAGAGAAAGGCCGCATCCCCCAGCATCCGGTCGTATCGCGCCTTCGCAAAGTAGCTCTCGGCCGTCTTTTCGGTCACCGTCTCTTCGGTGATCGTGAAGTCCTCCGAGGTCCCGGTGGCCACCCGTGTCGTGATCCCGGACTCGGCCCGGACCGCGCCCACCGCGAGTTGAAAGGAGCTCCTCGTCCAGTGATGGGTCGCGGTATTCTTGATTCCGAGGGTACTCGAGGTCGCGTTGCCATTCGTCATGACGTAGGTGACCTCGGCCACATTTCCAAAGCCGAGGGGGGGCTCATCCTGCGCGGAGAGACTCGACGCGAGCGCAAGAAAGGACAGAAAGGAGAAGAGACGCGTAGCGTGGGCCAGAGGTCGGGGCATGGGGTGATCCTCATCGGAGTCGGAGAGTGCGGCGTTTGGCACTACCCTCTCTGGCTCTGGCAAGTAGTTTCTTCGGGCGCTTGTTCCGCGGGAAAGGGACCTTCCCATTCGAGACCGGACCCATCGGTTTCGCAAGAGCGGTCCTGAGCGGCGGGGGCCGGATGGACGTGGAGCGAGGGAAGTTCTACCTGGGGGGGCTGATCGATCCGGCCTCGGGAGCGCGGTCCGGGCCGCCCGTCCTGCATCCGGCTCGCGACCTCACGACCCACGGCGTCATCACGGCGATGACGGGGTCGGGAAAGACCGGGCTCGGGATCGTCCTCCTCGAGGAGGCCATCCTGAGCGGTATCCCAGTCCTCGTTCTGGACCCCAAAGGGGACATGGGGAATCTGCTCCTCGCCTTCCCGGAGCTCCGCACCGAGGGCTTCGAGCCCTGGGTGGATCCCGCCGAAGCGCGGCGCGAAGGAATCGAGATCGGAGAGCTGGCGAGGGGCGCGCTACGCCATTCCCGCCGCCCCGATCAAGGACGCGGCGTACTTTCGCACGCTGGGCTCCGATCTGAAGGAGCACCTCTTTCGGGAGAGGACGATCGAGATCTTCAAGAACCCCCGAGCTGAAGCTCTACTCGCGGGTCGGGGAGAGCGAGGCAGATTTCACGATGCGCCGCGAACGTGCGGCGAAGGAGTGGGCGAACGGAGAGGCGGCGAAGCTCAGAGGCCGCCATGCAACGAAAATCGGCCGCGTGCAGGACGCCCTCGCGACCGCGGAGCGTCGGGCACGCGAGCTGGAGGTGGATGTCGGCGCGAGGAAGCAGCAGGAGCTCATGGCCGGGGCCGGAAAGCTCCTCTCCGTCTTCTTCGGGGGGCGCGCGAGCGCGGGCTCGCTCGGAGGATTTGCTTCGCGGCGCTCCGTGACAGTGCGAACGGGTGAGCGACTGAAGACCGCGGCGGAACGGGCGGGGAGCAAGGAAGCGGAGATCGAAGAGCTCGAGGACCAACTCGCCGACGAGCTGAACCGGATCGTCGGCGAGGCAGACGCGAAGGCCCGGAAGGTGGAACGCCTTCCCGAGGGACTCGAGAAGTCCGACATCTCCATCCGCGAAGTGGCGCTCGTCTGGATTCCGAGCGTGGCGGATCAACCGGAGATGACCTGAGGAATCGCCCTCACTCCAACTGTATCTCCTGCGCCTGCTCCTCGACGGCTCGGACATGGGGGTTCATCGCGATGAGCCGGGCGCAGGCGTTCCAACGCAGAATCGCATCATCGTCCCCGGCCGGACGTACCGCCTCGGCTTTCTCGTACCAACGCATCGCTTCCGAGAGCCAGTGGTAGGCGACCGGGCCCGTGCCATAGGAGTCCCGTCCGAGGATCGCGGTTCCTTCACGCTCACAGATGATCCCGGAGAAGTACGCCTGCTGGTATTCGCCCGCGATCCGGGCCACGAGCGCTCTCGCGTTCTGGGCCGCGGCGGTGCCGCGTTCCCGGAACTGGTCGGTGAGGGAGAGGAGGAGTGCGATCAGTGCCTCCTGGTTCTCGGGGTCGATCTCGAGCACGTCCCGGCAGATGCTCTCCGCCCTCCATGGCTCATTCAGGAGGCGGTACCGGTCGACCTTCCGGAGGGCCGGCGCGATCCCCTCACGGGTCAGGGATTTCAACTGAAACATGCTTCCTCCTCCGCGGACGCCGCCCCCGATCAAGTCGCCGCGCCGCGCCGCCCGGTGAGGACGCGCAGGGCTCGAGAGATGGGGTCGAACACCTCATCCACGACGCGCTCCTTGAGCGGAATGATCGCGTTGTCGGTGATGTGGATTCCCTCGGGACAGACGGCGGTGCAGCACTTCGTGATGTTACAGTACCCGATCCCCCCTTCCTCCCAGAGGAGCCGGGCGCGGGTCCCTTCATCCAGTGGATGCATCTCGAGCGCGGCGGCGTACACGAGGAATCGCGGCCCGATGAACTCGTCGTGCTTGTGATGCTCCCGCAGGACATGGCACACGTCCTGGCAGAGGTAACACTCGATGCACTTGCGAAACTCCATCACCCGATCCACGTCCCGCTGGTCCATCCGCCAGGTCCCGTCCGGTGCGTCCGGAGCGCGAGGGCGGAAAGGCGGAATCCGCTTCTTCACCTCGTAGTTCCACGACACGTCGCAGACGAGGTCCTTCATCACGGGGAACGCCTTCATTGGATGAATCGTCACGGGACGCTCCATGGGGAGCGAGCTCAGGCGGGTCATGCACATGAGCTTCGGCATTCCGTTCACCTCGGCCGAGCACGAGCCACACTTTCCCGCCTTGCAGTTCCAGCGGACCGCCAAGTCCGGGGCCTGCTCCGCCTGTATGCGGTGGACGGCATCCAGGACGACCATCCCCTCGCTCACGTCTAGGGTGAAGTCCTGGAGCTCTCCGCCTCCGGAGTTTCCCCGCCAGATACGAAAAGTGGCCTGGGCCATCATCCCATCTCCTCGATGATCTTGGCGAGCTCGTCGGGGAGGGGACGGGTAGGGATGCGTTCCACCTCCATGGCGCCCCCCGCTTCCTTCCGCACGACCAGATTGAGCTTCCCCCATTCGGGGTCCTTCCCGCGGTAGTCGTCCCTCGACTGTGCTCCGCGACTCTCCTGGCGAAGGAGGGCCGCCCGGGTGACGGCCTCCGACACGGTGAGGAGGTTGTGGAGGTCGAGCGCGGTGTGCCATCCGGCGTTGTACTCCCGGCTTCCCGGGGCGAGAGCCCGCCCCGCGCGCTCCCGGAGCTGTTCCAGCGCCTCCAATGCGGACTGCAGCTTCTCGGCATGCCGGATGATGCCGACGCGGTCCTGCATCATCTCCTGGAGATCGTATTGGACCTGATACGGGTTTTCTCCGTTCGCCGCCTCCCGGTGGAAGGGGGCGAGCGCCTCGCGTTCGGCGGCCTCGGCCGCGGCGGGATCGAAGGTCCCGGGGCCATGTTCCTTCGCGAAGCGGGCTGCGTATTCCCCCGCGCGCTTCCCGAAGACGATGAGGTCCGACAGGGAGTTGCCCCCCAGCCGGTTCGCCCCGTGGAGCCCCGCGGCGCACTCCCCCGCCGCGAAAAGCCCCGCCACGGTCGACATCTGGGTTTCGGGGTCGACCCGAACTCCCCCCATCGCATAGTGGGTCGTGGGGCCCACCTCCATCGGCTCCTTCGTGATGTCGATCTCCGCGAGCTCCTTGAACTGGTGGTACATCCCCGGGAGCTTGCGACGGATGTGCTCCTCGTGGTTCGCCATCTTCTCGCCGATCCAGGAGATGTCCAGGAACGCCCCGCCGTGCGGGCTCCCTCGTCCCTCCGCGACCTCGCGAAGGATGCAGCGCGCCACGTGATCGCGGGTGAGGAGCTCCGGGGGGCGGCGGGCGGTCGGATCCCCGGTGCAGTAACGCCAACCCTCCTCCTCCGAGTCCGCCGTCTGACCTTTGTAGAGTTCGGGGATGTCGTCGAACATGAAGCGGCGCCCCGCACTGTTGCGGAGGACGCCCCCTTCTCCCCTCACCCCTTCCGTCACGAGGATCCCGCGGACGGAAGGCGGCCAGACCATCCCGGTCGGGTGGAACTGGACGAACTCCATGTCGAGGAGGTCCGCGCCCGTGTCGTATGCAAGGGTCTGGCCGTCCCCGGTGTATTCCCACGAGTTCGAGGTGATACGGTAGGCCTTTCCGAAGCCTCCGGTGGCGAGGACCACGGCGCCCGCCCGGAAGACGAGGAATCGGCCTCGCTCCCGATCGTACGCAAATGCCCCGGCGACCCTTGCCCCGTCCGTGAGGAGCCGAGTCACGGTACACTCCATGTGGACCGACATCCCTTGGTGGATCCCGTGGTCCTGGAGAGTCCGGATCATCTCGAGCCCGGTGCGGTCCCCCACATGCGCCAGCCGGGGATAGGCGTGTCCCCCGAAATTTCGCTGGAGGATCCTCCCGTCATCGGTGCGATCGAAGAGCGCTCCCCAGGCCTCGAGTTCGCGCACGCGCTCGGGCGCCTCCCGGGCATGGAGTTCCGCCATCCGCCAGTTGTTCAGGTACTGGCCTCCCCGCATCGTGTCGGCGAAGTGGACCCGCCAGCCGTCCCGCTCGTCCACGTTCGCGAGCGCGGCCGCAACGCCCCCTTCGGCCATGACCGTGTGGGCTTTCCCGAGGAGCGACTTGCTTACGACCCCAACTCTCGCACCGTGCCCGGAGGCCTCGATCGCGGCCCGAAGACCGGCTCCACCCGCTCCGATGATGAGGACGTCGTATTCGTGTGTCCGGTATTCTGCCATCAGAAGAGTCTCAGGTCGGTCCAGATGCCCATGGAGAGGAGTCGCACGTAGATGTCCGAGAACGCGACCCAAAAGAGGCTCATCCAGGCCCAGATCATGTGCTTGCGGTTGAGGCACGAGACGCATTGGTAGGACGCGGCCTGGACGGGGCGTCCGGAGATGCGCGAGAGGCGGCCGCCGACGAGGTGCCGGAGGGAGTGGCAACCGAGGGTGTAGCCCCCGAGCAGGATCACGTTCACGAGGAGGACGAGGGAGCCCACCCCCAGGCCGAACTCCACCGCGCCGGTGGCCGGGTTCTCGAACCAGAGCGCCTTCCACGCATCATGGGAAAGGATTACCACGAAGACGAGCGCCAGATAGAGGAAATACCGATGCACGTTCTGGAGGATCAGTGGGAAGGAACGCTCGCCCCGGTATCCCTTCCGTGGCTCGGAGACCCCGCAGGCGGACGGGTCCGCCCAGAATGCCTTGTAGTATGCGCCCCGGTAGTAATAGCAGGTGAGCCGGAATCCGCCGGGCGCCCAGAGGATCAGGAAGGCGGGGGAGAAGGGGAGCCACCCGGGCCACCATCCCGGCCTGGGGCCGAACAGGGCGTGCGACGAGTCCCCGAAAAGCTCCGGGGAGTAGAAGGGGGAGAGGTACGGTCCGAAGGAATAGTGCTCGCCCTGGAACGCCGCCCAGGTCGCATAGACCACGAAGGCTGACAGGGCGAGGAAGATCCCCAGGGGCTTGAGCCACCAGGTATCCGGCCTGGCCGTCTCGCCGAAGCTTCCGGCGCGGGGCAGTGAAGACACTATTTCCGCCATGCGTGCCCTTCCGTTCGAAGGTGCGCACCTCTGTTTCGACACCAGTCGAAACCGGGGGCCAGAATACGCCGATCACTCAGATGGGGCCAGGGCGGGAGACGGAGGAACGGCCCCGGAACGGAGTGTGGACCGTGGCGCGCGGATGATGATCCCGAGCAGGGGCCCCACCAGCCACATTGCGAGCCCGGACGGGGGGCGCGAGACTGGGAACGTATGGATTCGAAAGACTTTGAGACCCAAGCGCTACGTGACATGTCACCGGAAGCCAAGCTCGCGGTGATGAGGTCCCTGATCCGCCAGGCTTACGAATTAAAAGCCGCCGGCCTGCGTTCACTTTATCCGGAGCTCTCGGTGTCTGAGGTCCGGGCACGGGTTCGCGATTTGGTGGGCGGTGACCGACCCTGACCTGATCGCCCTCTTCATCGGGCCACTGGAGGAGACCGAAATCCCGTACATGGTCACCGGTGGTGTGGCGGCCGTGATCTACGGGGACCCTCGCTTCACCCGCGATATCGACATCGTCCTCGAGTTGCGACCGGTCGACACGCGACGACTTGCGGCCGCATTCGGAGGCGGGGACTTTTATGTGCCGCCCGAAGAAGTCCTGCAGGAAGAGTCCAACCGAAGCCGCGGCGGGCATTTCAACATCATCCACAGAGACACCGCCCTTCGCGCGGACGTCTACCTCGCCGGAAACGACCCCCTCCACGCGTGGGCGTTCGTGCGTAGGCGACGCGTGACCACGGAGGGACTGGCGATCTGGATTGCGCCGATCGAGTACGTCATCCTGCGAAAGCTGGCATGCTACCGCGACTCAAGATCCGATCGCCACCTCCGTGACGTGGCGATGATGCTTCGCATCAGCCGAGACGCCGTGGACGAGGCCGAACTCGTGCGGTGGCTCACCAACTTGGACCTGGGCGGACCCATGGAGGAAGCGGAGCGATTCCGGACCTGAGCCCCGGACCGCACGGGCTCTGGCCCGGACCCGCCGCGGAATCTAGACTCACGGAGGGCCTCCAAAGATCGGGTTCCGAAGCGACGTTTCACCAGGGGGATGCGAAAATGAACGCTCTACTTGGTAGTTCACGGGCGGCGGTTCTGCGTGCGACTGGCGGGATTCACTTCCTCGCGGCGCCCCTCGCCCTCGTTTTGACCGTGAGCGCGCTCTCCGCGCAGCAACCCGTCACCCTCCTGAACGCTCCCTGCACCGGCTCCGCGGACCAGCAGGTCACGGAGCCGCAAACGGGGCGGACGTACATTCTCGACTATCCGTGCAATCTCCAGGAGGGCGAGGAAGTCACCCTCATCCTGAACCTCCACGGAGGGGGATCGAGCGGGAACTGGCAGCGGCGTTATTTCCCCGCCTTCGACCAGAAGGAGGCGCACCGGCTCGTCGTTGCTTCACCTTTCTCGCCCACCCGGCGGTGGTCCGAGGAAGACGACGTCTATCTCCAGAACATCGTGACCTCGCTCACGAATGCGATTGGGCGCCCGAACATCCGGGCCTTCTGGCTTGCGGGGCACTCGCAGGGTGGCTCGACCTCGCGCCGGATCGCCTGCACCCCCTTCTTCGCGTCGAAAGTGGACGGTTTCCTGAGCCTTTCCGGCGGCCGGCTGGGTGGCGCCGCCCCACGGTCGCCGAACGCGGGGCGTCCGGTCCAGGCCGGCGCGGCGACGGATCCCGCGCCGACGCCCCCTCCGGCTCCTGTGGCGGCTCCCGCGGCACCCGCCGAGCCCGACTGCGACTTTTCGCACATCTACACGACAGGGGAACATGAAATCGTCTCGCTCCCGACGGCCTCCGACTGGGCTTCGAAGTACGGCTGTAGCTCCCGCGTGGGACCCGAAGCGGTCGTGGACTCCGAGCCGGGGTACGTACACGACGGCGGAAACCAAAATCCGGGCTCGAAGGAGTGGGGACTCCTCCCCCGGCCGGGGACCGCGGAGGTGTTCGTTTATCCCGGTTGTTCGAGCGGGAGGGTCGTGGCCGATGTGGTGCGGCTCGACAAGGGGCACACCGAAGGACTCGAACCCCGGGTGACGGAAGAGCTCGTGCGGCTCATGACCTTTGCGGCCGGTGGAAAGATCCGGCGGGGCGGATGAAGCGTTGAGGGCGAGAAATTCGTTGAACGGCACGTGGGCGTGGGCGCTGCGGCGTGCCGCTTCTCTCGCGATCCTCGCGTTCGCGGCAGAGGCGCCGGCCTCCACGCTCCATGCCCAGGAAGTGGATCTGAGCACGGTGGGACCGAGTCCGTACGAGGTCGTCTCCGGATGGCACAAGCCGTTCGCCCGAACCGGTTACGCCTTCGGGGGAAATTCCGGCGTCTTCGCGGAGTCCCCCGACCGCATCTTCATCGCCCAGCGCGGCGAGGTCCTCCTTCCCGACCCGATTCCCCCGGAGTTCGCGGGTCACGCGGGCTCGATCGGGATCAATGTCCTGACCGCCGCGGATCGCCGCGTCTGGCAGAACTGCCTCTACACCCTCGACGCCGACGGGTACGTCAAGGAGCTCTGGAGCCAGTGGGACCACTTGTGCGAAGGATCGGAGGGTCCGGGGCCCCATCGCCTTCGCATCAGCCCCTACGATCCGGAGCGCCGCGTCTGGGTCATCAACGAGACCTTTCATCAGATCTACGTCTTTTCGAACGATGGAAGCCGGCTCCACCTGATCCTGGGCGAAAAGGGCGTGCCGGGGAGCGACGAATCCCACTTCGCGCGCCCGCAGGACGTGGCCTTCCTCCCTGACGGGCGGTTCCTCATCGCGGACGGGCTCGACAACCACCGCGTGATGCTCATGGACGCGGAGGGGAGGTATCTTTCCGAAGTGGGTAGCCAGGGCGACGGCCCCGGCCAGTTCAACGGGGTGCATGCCGTCGCGGTGGGGGCCGGCGGGCGGATCTACGCGCTGGATCGCTCGGGCGGTCGCATCAACGTCTTCCGGACGACTGACGATCCGGCCCGGCTCGAGTTCGTGGACGTTTGGGACGGCTTCAATCTGCCCCTCGACATCATCGTCAACGACGACGCCCTCTGGATCACCGACCTCACGCCGCTGCGCTTCATCAAGCTCGACCTCGAAGGGAACATCCTCTACACCTGGCTCGTCCCGCGGGACCTCCCCGACGGATACCTCGAGGTCCATACCTTCTCCGTGGATTCGGAGTTGAATCTCTACGGGGGAGACAACCAGTACGGACGCACGCAGAAGCTCGTCCCCCGAGCCGACGCGGACCCGGCGCTGATCATCCGGCCACCCTGGGTGGCGAGGTAGGGGATCCTCGGGGGACGCGCCGCGCGCGGTCGCCGGAATCCTTTCTACGCACTCCGTCGTAGGGTCCTGAGATTCGCAAAGGCGCGACCCGCGACCCTTCGACCCCGGGGCCTGGCGCATGGACCTCTGGCAGGACGTACGCTTCAGCTTCCGCCGTCTCTTCGCGGCACCCTGGTTCACTCTGGCCGCAGTGGCGGCTCTCGCGCTCGGGATCGGGGCGAACACTGCCGTCTTCACCTTCGTGAACGCAGTTCTCTTCCGCGGCCTCCCCTTCGAGGATGCCGACCGGATGATGGCTGTCTCGAGCCGGACCGCGCAGGGAGGAGAGATCGGGGTCTCGTACCTGGATTACCTGGACTTCAGGGACCAGAGCCGGTCGTTCGATTTCCTCAGCGGTCATTTGAATGCCTCCGTCAATCTCGCCGACGATGAGGCGGTCCCGGAACGGATCCAGGGCGCTTACGTGACGGGGAATTTTTTCCGGCAGCTGGGCGCGAGCCCCGTCCTCGGCCGGGACTTCCGGGACGACGACGATCTGCCCGGAGCCGAGCCCGTCGTGATGCTCGGGCACAGCGTGTGGGAGAACCGGTACGGTCGGGATCCGGGCGTTCTCGGACTCTCCGTCCGGGTCAACAGCCTTCTCGCGACGGTGGTCGGGGTCATGCCCCCCGGCATGCGGTTTCCCGACAACACCGACCTTTGGATCCCGCAGTCGAACCTCTCCGCTGCATCCGAAACGGACAACCGAGGGGTGCGCTCCTTCAATGTGCTCGGCACCCTCGCCGCGGGCGTGTCCATGGAACAGGCTCGCGATGAGCTCGCCGCGCTCGGAAGAGGCCTCGCGGAGACTTACCCGGACACCAACCGGGATATTCTTCCGGCAATCACATCCTTCGATGAAGAGGTGAACGGCGCGGAGATCCGGATCGTCTTTCTCTCCCTCCTCGGAGCCGTCGCCTTCGTCCTCCTCATCGCGTGTGCGAACGTGGCCGGGCTCCTCCTCGCCCGCTCGACCGAACGGACCCGGGAGATCGCCGTGCGGGTCTCCATGGGGGCCACCCGGTACCGGATCGTACGGCAGCTGCTCGTTGAAAGTCTCCTCCTCGCGCTCGCGGCCGGGGCCCTGGGGCTCGGCCTGTCGGTGGTGGGAATTCGGTGGTTCGACTCGGTCACGCAAAACGTCGGCAAGCCGTACTGGATGGAATTCACCATGGATCCCGTCGTCTTCGGTTACATGGCGGCGGTGTGCATCGCGACGGCGCTCCTCTTCGGCCTCGCACCCGCGCTCCACGTCTCGAAGACCGACGTGAACGAGGTCCTGAAGGAGGGGACTCGTGGAGGGAGCGGAGGGGTCCGGGTCCGCAGGTGGAGCAGCGCGCTGATCGTGGGGGAGCTCGTCATGACTGTAGTCCTCCTTTCGGGGGCCGCCTTCATGATCCGGAGCTTCATGAACATGTACCGCATGGATCTGGGAATCGACACCGCGGGACTCGTGACGATGGAGACTTACCTGCCGCTGACGCAGTATCCAGAGCTCGCTCCCCGGTGGGATGTCTATCGCGACTTCCTGGACCGACTGGCGGTCGCGCCGGAGTTGCAATCGGCGGCTCTGGTGAGCGCACTTCCATTGGGCGGTGGAGGCGGCTCCGGGGTGGAGGTGGATGGGCGACCCGTCGAGGAGGGAGTGACCCGCCCCTTCGTGACGGTGCTCTCGGCGAGTCAGAACTACTTCGATGTCCTGGGCGTCGCGGCCGCGCGCGGGAGGGCCTTTGCGGAGGCCGACGGATCGCTGGGCTCGGAGGTGGCGATCGTGAACGAGCGATTCGTGGAGCTGCACTTCCCGGAGGGAGATCCGCTCGGGCGGCAGATCCGGGTGGGATACGAAGGAGCCCCGGTCGCAGAAGCGCCCTGGCTCACCGTGGTCGGGGTGGTGCCCTCGATCCGGCAGCAAGCGGTTCAGGAGCTCGAGCCGGATCCGGTGGTGTACCTCCCGCTCCGATTCAACCCCGCTCGGACCGTATACTTTGTCGCACGGTCCCGCGGAGAGCTGCCGGCCGTGACCAGCCTGGTCCGCGAGAACATGCGGCTCGTGAATCCCGATCTTCCCTTCTTCAGCGTCCGTACGATGGATCAGGTCTTGGTCGAAGAGCGGTGGGAATTCCGGATTTTCGGGACGATGTTTTCGGTCTTGGCCGGGATGGCCCTCGTCCTTTCGGCGGTTGGGCTCTATTCGGTCACGGCACACTCGGTCAGCCAGCGGATTCGGGAATTCGGGATCCGGATCTCGCTCGGCGCCGAGCCCGGCCAGATCTCGATGCTGGCGCTCCGCAGGGTGCTGGTGCAGCTCGCGATCGGGCTCCCGCTGGGCCTCCTCGGGGGATTCGGGGCGGGGCTGATCCTGCGGAGCCTTCTCGTGCAGACGGGACCCACCGATCCCCTCCCGCTACTCGCGGTCGTGGTCGTGATGGGGACGGTCGCGGTCCTCGCCTGTCTCTGGCCCGCGCGCAGGGCCGCCCGACTCGACCCGGTGGCGGCGCTCCGAATCGAATAACGCGGAGGCAGCGCTCGGATTCGAGCAAACGGGGCGCGGCGTTCCGGATTGGCCCCGGACGTCCGCGCGCGGCCCCGTCCGCTTCCTTGCTCGTCCCCGTCTGTTTTCACATCATCCTGGCCATGCTTAATCGCCGTGGCGACCGTTCCGAGACTTCCACTCGACTCGTTCCCGCATGAGCCTCTGGTCCGAGCTTCGCCGCCGCCACGTCATCCGGGTCACCATCGTCTACGCCGTCGTCGGAGCGAGCGTGGCGCAGGCGGCGGCCGTGTTCTTGCCCGGCCTGGACCTCCCCGACTGGGCGCTGACGCTCGTCCTCGCACTGATCGTCCTCGGCTTCCCGATCGCCGTCATTCTCGCCTGGGCGTACGAGATCAGTCCCGATGGGATCGTCCGCACGCTGAAGCAAGGGGAGCCGGTCTCTTCGCCGTCGGGACGGGTGCCCGTCGGGCCACCGCCGTCTCTCAGCGCCCTCGAGGTGCGTCTCCCTCCGGCTGAGCCTGGACGGCGCTCGGAGCTCGGGGACCGGCGATCCGTGGCGGTTCTCCCCCTGGTCAACCTCTCACCCGACAAAGAGAACGAGTACTTCAGCGACGGAATGACCGACGACATCCTCACCGCGATCAGCTTCATCGAAGGACTCAAGGTCATTTCGCGTACCTCGATCATGCAGTACAAGGGGACCACGAAGCGCGTGGGGGAGATCGCACGGGAGCTGGGCGTCGGCACCGTCCTCGAAGGAAGCGTCCGCCGCGCCGCGGGGCGCGTGCGCATCGTCGTGCAGCTCATCGACGCACGCACCGACGAGCATCTCTGGGCCAAGACTTTCGATCGGGAGCTCGAGGATGTCTTCGCCGTACAGAGCGAAGTCGCCGAAAGCATCGCCTCCGCCCTGAAATGCCGGCTCACGCGCCAGGGATCGGCGCGGCTACAGTCCAATCCGACGGACAATCTCGAGGCCTATCAGCTCGTGCTGCGCGGCCGCGCCGAGTACCTCCAGTTCACCGAGGAACATGTTCGGCGCGGGATCGAGTATCTGCGTCGCGCCATCGCGCTCGATCCGAAGTACGCGCTGGCCCACGCCCACCTCGCGTCCGCCTCGTTCGCCCTTCCGTATTGGGCCCCCGTTTCGGCGGCGAGCGTGGAGGGATCCGCACGCGAAGCCATAGACCGCGCGCTCGCGCTCGATCCGGACATCCCGGATGCCTACATCGCGCGTGCGGTCTGGCGGGTTCATTTCGAGTGGGACTGGAGCGGCGCCGACGAGGATCTCGCCCGTGCGCTCCGCCTCAATCCGAATATGACCGACGCTTACCTCTTCAAGGCACTTTTCGGGGAATTTCGAGAGCAGCGGGAGGTTGCGGTCGAAGATGCGCGCAGGGCCTGGTCCCTCGACCCCCTCTCGATGTCCGCCCGCCATCGCCTGGGCGAGTGCCTGATGTGGGCGGGGAGAATGGAGGAGGCGCGCCAGATCCTTCAAGGAATGATTCAGGACGATCCGTCTTCTTTTTCGGCCCACATCAATCTCGCCTTCACCGCGCGCTTCGATGGAAATGTCGAGGGGGCCGTCGAACACTACGAACGGGCTGTCGCCGCCTACGACGTCCCGCTCGCCTGGATGGGAAAGGGGACCGCGCTCTGGAGACTCGGTCGGACCGCCGAGGCGAAACGGATCCTCGCGCAGCTCGAGGCTCGCGCGAAACGCGAATACGTGAGCCCGTACCTTCTCGGGCTCTATTATTACGTCATGGGAGAAGTCGAGCGGGCCTTCGATTTCTTCGAGGAGGGGGCCGAGATCAAAGACTTTCTCACCCTTTTTATCCGGCAGACTTCCGCGTTCCTCGGCTATCAGGACCACCCGCGTTATCTGGCCCTGGCGCACCGGATCTGGCCGGACGACTTCCCCGCCTGATTCCCAGGGAGGGGGCCCCTCGGATCGCCGGCGCCGTCGCGGTCCCCTGGACGCACGGGGAGGCCGGGGCGTAGCTTAGCCCCTGCAGTCCCGACCACCCGACGCCTTCACGGACGGATTCTCATGTCACGCATCTTTCGTCTAAGCGCTCTCCTCGGAGCGAGCGTGCTCCTCCTGGTATTCGGGATGAGCGACTCCGCGGAGGCGCACGTTTGCATGGTCTATCCGATGTCCCGTGTCGGCGATGGTTGCGTGGCGCGTTCCCCGCAAAAAATGGGGCCCTGCGGGATCAACGAACGCAGTGCGAACGTGAGCGAGTTCCGTCCCGGAGAGACGATCACCCTCGAGCTGAACGAGACCATCAATCACCCGAGCCACTACCGCGTCTCGTTCAACCCCGACGGGAACGAATTCCACGATCCGACCTCCATCGACGACAAGGCCGGCGCGCACCCCTTCGTCCTCCTGGATGGAATCGAGGACGCCGAGGAGGCGATGCAACAGCTTCAGGTGACCTTTCCGACCACGCCCTGCGAGAATTGCACCCTCCAGCTCATCCAGGTGATGTACGATAAGCAGGGGAATGGCTTCGGCGGCGCGAGCGGCGGGCCCAACGACAACGACGACATCTATTACTCGTGCGCAGACATCGTCCTCCGGGGCGAACCCATGACCGCCGAGGGCGAAACGCCCGGCGCCGAAGTCGCTCGGACCGCGTCGGGCGGAGGCGGGGGCTTCCCGCTTCCGATCTGGCCCGTGCTCGCCGTAGGCGTCCTGCTCGTTCTCGGCCGGCCGGGCCGGTCCTCCAAGGAGCGTTAGGCCGAGATCATGGTCAGGACAGATGCTGCGTTGGAGCTCATCCAGAGCCGCCGCCGCGCGCTCCAGGCGGTTGTCGGGAAGGCGCTCCAGACCCCCGGAGGGACACCCGAGGCGCCCCTCGCGCCCCACCGTCACGCGCACCTTCTCGAGGAGCTCCAGGAGCTCTATTGGAACGACCTCGAGTGGGAGAATGTCACCGAAGAGGAGCGGATGGAGGGCGGGTCCATTCCAGAGCTGACCTTCCCGGGAGTTCTCGCTTTGACGCGCGGTCTCCTTCTCACGGAAATCGCCGCTGACTCGCCAGGGGAGGCGCAGCCCCGCCCGGAGGTCGTGGATGATTTTCTCGCCTTTCTTGGGGAGCGGGTGCTCGAGCTCGAAGGTGCCGCGAGCGGCGAACCGGGCGAAGAGGGGGACCGTTCCGCCCTCGAGCTTCGAATGACCCAAGGCCTCCTCGACCGCGTGCTCATGGAGTATCACCACCTCTCCCCCGAGGACGTGGGGATGCTCGACGAGGCGTGAATCACATGTCAAGGAACCGCCGCTAGCGAGGGGTCGCCGTGATCCGAAGGCGGCGGTGATCGGGCCTCCCCGCCCCGGGCATCCCTATCTCGCAGGGAAGCCCCTTTTTTTCGCACACCGCGGTGGTGCGAAGCTCGCACCTGAAAACACCCTCGAAGCATTTCGAAGCGCGGTGGATCGCTGGGGGGCGGACATCCTCGAAATGGATGTGCGGCTCACCCGGGACGGAGAGATCGTCGTGATCCACGACGAAGCGGTGGACCGGACGACGGACGGATCGGGACCGGTCGCGAGCTTCACCCTCGCCGAGCTGGAGCGCCTCGACGCCGGCGCCCGCTTCCTCGACCTGAAGGGGCGGGCCTCCTTTCGGGGGTGCGGCGTCCGGGTGCCCCGATTCGAGGACGTCCTCGATGCCTTTCCGCGCACCCGCTTGAACGTGGACGCAAAGGATCCGGCGTCCCTCCCGCCCCTCCTCGCCCTCCTCCGCCGGCGCCGCGACCAGCACCGGGTCCTCCTCGCGGCGGTCGAAGAGGAGGGGAGGGCGGACCGGCACGGCTACGAAGGACCCACCTCGGCCACTCGCCGCCAGCTCCGCCTCTTCTACGTCTTCCACCGGTTTCCCGGGGGCGGACCCTACATTCCACCTGTGGACGCCCTGCAGATTCCCGACTGGTGGAAGGAGCGCCGGGTCACGAGCCTTCGGCTCCTTCGGGAAGCGCACCGCCGGAACATCGCCGTGCACGTCTGGACCGTGGATGACCCGGTCGTGATGCGCGAGCTTCTCGCCTGGGGCGTGGATGGGATCCAGACCGACCGCCCCGACCTCCTCGCGCGGGTCCTTCACCAGGAGACCGGGCGCCCCCTTCCGCCCGGGCACCTGGAGGAGGGCGGGGGCTCCCCATGATCCCCGGGCCAGGAGCTCAAGACGAAGGGCCGTCCGGGTCGCTCTCCGCGAGAATCGCGGAGCGTTGGCGCGCGAAAGGGTGGGGCGGGGAAGGAACGAGGGTCGTCATCGCTTGCTCCGGCGGGCTCGATTCACTCGTCCTTCTCCACCTCTTCCGCTTCGGCCTGGACGGGCTTGGCCTCGTCGTGCAGGCCGCCCACTTCGATCACCGGATGCGCGCGGAAAGCGAGGCGGACGCCGCCTGGCTCGGCGCCCTCGCCGAGAGCTGGGGAATTCGCCTCCATCTGGAACGCGCGACCCATTCCCCGCGCGACGAGTCCGCGGCCCGCGCGCTACGCTACGAGTTCCTCGAAGGCCTCATCCGTCATGGCGCGGCGGACCGAGTGCTCACCGCGCATCACGCGGACGACCAGGTGGAGACCGTCCTCTTCCGCATCCTTCGGGGGACCGGAATCGAGGGGCTGGCGGGGATTCCGGAAGAGAGGGCCCCGGGAATCCTCCGGCCCCTCCTTCCTTTCAGACGCGCCGAGCTCGAGGAGTACGCGCACTCCCATGCCATCGAGCCGCGCGAGGATTCGACGAACCTCTCCCCTCGCTTCGCGCGGAATCGGGTACGCCACACGCTCCTTCCCCTTCTGGAAGAGGTCCATCCAGGAGCTCGCGCCGGAATCCTTCGCCTCGCCCGCAACGCCGCAGAAGCGGCCGAGACCCTCGATACGCTCCTCGAGCCCCGTCTCGCCGCAATCGTCGAACCCCCCCGCGCCGAGGCCCCGGACCCCGACCACCTGGCGATCCGATCGGAGTCCGGGGGGACAGGGGTCGTGCTCGACCGGGAGCGTTTCCTGGCGGAGGAGGATGTGATCCAGAGCGCTCTCCTGAGAAAGCTGGCGCGCTCTTTCGGCTTCGCCCTCTCTCGGTCCGGAACCGCGGTTGCCCTACAGTTTATGAGGGAGGGTGCGAGCGGCGCCGGAGTCGCCGTCGAAGGAAAGCTGGACATCTCACGGGACTTTGGAGCGCTCCGGCTCGCCCCCCGGCCCGGTGGCAGCCCGGACGCAGGCGGACCCACCTCCACGGCTCCGGAGGAGTTGACGATCCCCTCGGATGCCCCGGGCGAGGGTCGGCTCGCCGTGGGCGGCGCGACCCTGGAGGTCTCCTGGGGGAGGGGTCCGGTGGAGGCGTTCCGGGAGTGGGAATACGTCGTCCTCGATCGCATGGCGCTCCACTATCCTCTGACCCTTCGTGGATGGCGGGACGGAGACCGCACGCGAACAAGGGGGGGAGGGAAAAAGCTGAAGAAGCTCTTCGGAGAGCTGAAGCTCACGCGGCGGGAGCGCTCGCGGATCGCAGTCCTCGCCGATGCCGCTGGAGACGTTCTCTGGATCCCGGGGCACCATCGGGCTCCGGGCTCGGTTCCTCCCGTCGCCGGGGGTCCGCAGGACCCCTTCCTCATCGGGGTGCGCGATGCGTACGAGCCCTGAGGCGGCCGGGTGGCCCGCGGCGGGAAGAAGCGGGGACCCCTCGCACGTCGTCTTCAGCGCGGAAGAAATCGCTGCGCGCGTCGGGGAGCTGGGCGCCGAAATCGGGCGCCACTATCAGGAATCGAGCGGGCTCCTGGTGTTGGGGCTACTGAAGGGGTCGTTTATATTTCTAGCGGATTTGGTACGGGCGCTCCGTCTCCCCCTCCAGGTGGATTTCTTCATTGCGTCGAGTTATGGCGCAAGCCGGGTTTCTTCGGGGAAGGTGAGGTTCCTTTACGAGCCTGAAGTGGATCTTCGGGGCCGCGATGTCTTGATCGTGGAAGACATTGTGGATAGTGGCGCCACCCTGGACCTCCTCATCCACACTCTGGAGGCGAAGGGACCTAAGAGCCTCGAGCTCTGCGCGCTTCTGCACAAGCGCGCGGTCACCGTGGTGAAAGAGCCGCGGTGGGTTGGATTCGAGGCGCCACCCCAATTCTTGGTGGGGTACGGGTTGGACTACGCGGAAGAATTCAGGCACCTTCCCTACATCGGGAGCCTGTGAGCGCGGTGCGCGGAGCGCCCGCGGGGGAGTGAAAGAGGCGAAAAAATGGCCCAACGCCAAATGAAACGGCCGAAAGACTCGGGAGAGCCGGGGTGGAACCGTCGCTCGAGGAACGCCGCGCTTTGGCTCCTCATCATCCTCCTTCCGATTCTGTTCATGCAGCTCATGCCCGGGCGGGATGAGCCGCGTTACGAGTTCAACTATTCCGAATTCCGCCAGGAGCTCGCCGAGGGAAACATCCACTCGGTCACCGTGATCGACCAGACGCGCGTCGAGGGCGCATTGCGGCGCCCCGTGGCTCGCGACGGACGCGATTACGAACTCTTCGTGACGAATCTCCTTGGTCCGATCACGGAGTCGCTCGAGGCGGAGCTGAGTGCGCAGGGCGTCATCGCCACTGGGGAGCCCGAGTCCACCCCCTGGTGGACCGTGCTCATCACCTTCGCCCCCTGGCTCCTCGTCATCTTCGTCTGGATCTGGCTCCTCCGCATGATGCAGGGGGGCGGGAACAAGGCGTTTCAGTTCGGACGATCGAAGGCGAAGCTGATCTCACCGGACACGCCGAAGGTCTCCTTCGCCGACGTCGCGGGAGCGGAGGAGGCGAAACACGAGCTCGAGGAGATCATCGAGTTCCTCAAGGACCCCCAGAAGTTCTCGCGCCTGGGTGGGCGCCTCCCCAAGGGGGTCCTTCTCGTCGGGCCGCCGGGGACGGGAAAAACCCTCCTCGCGAAGGCGGTCGCGGGCGAAGCGGGGCGCCCCTTCTTCCAGATGTCGGGCTCCGACTTCGTGGAGATGTTCGTCGGGGTCGGCGCTTCGCGTGTGCGCGACCTCTTCGAGCAGGGAAAGGCGCACGCGCCCTGCATCATCTTCATTGACGAAATCGATGCGGTCGGCCGGCACCGGGGCGCCGGGCTCGGTGGAGGGCACGACGAACGGGAGCAGACGCTCAACCAGCTCCTCGTCGAGATGGACGGCTTCGAGTCGAACGAAGGGGTGATCCTCCTCGCGGCGACGAACCGCCCGGACGTCCTCGACCCCGCCCTCCTTCGACCGGGACGGTTCGACCGGCAGGTCGTGGTGGACTCCCCCGACGTGCTGGGGCGCGAGCAGATTCTGGTCGTGCATGCCCGCAAGCTTCCCCTGGAAGACGACGTCGAGCTCTCCGTGATCGCGCGGGGGACCCCCGGTCTCTCCGGGGCCGACCTCGCGAACATCTGCAACGAGGCCGCCCTCCTCGCCGCGCGGCGGGATGGTGAGCGCGTCACCATGGAGGACTTCGAGACGGCGAAGGACAAGGTGATGCTCGGGACGGAGCGGCGGAGCCTGGTGCTCACGGAGAACGAACGAAAGCTGACCGCCTATCACGAGGCGGGTCACGCCGTTTTGGGTCTTCGAGTCCCTGGGCTCGATCCGATCCACAAGGTGACGATCGTCCCGCGCGGACGGGCCCTCGGCATCACGGCCTCGCTTCCCCAGGAGGACCGGCACTCCTACACGAAGGACTGGCTCGAAGGACAACTCGCCATGCTCTTCGGCGGGCGGGTCGCCGAGGAGATGATCTTCGGTGCGGAGAAGATCACGACGGGCGCCGGGAACGACATCGAGCGCGCGACCCAGATGGCGCGGCGGATGGTCACCCGCTTCGGGATGTCCGAGCTCGTGGGTCTCATGGCCGTCGGCGAGTCCGATCACGAGGTCTTCCTCGGCCGCGACATGACCCAGCGCCGCGAGGTCTCCGAGCACACCGCCCAGCTCGTGGACCAGGAGGTCAAGCGGACTCTCGACGAGGCGCACGACCGCGCGCGGCGCGTCCTCGAAGGGGAGCGCGACCTCCTCGAGGCGATTGCGCAGGCCCTTCTCGAGCGCGAGACGCTGAATCGCGAAGACGTGGAACTCCTGGCGCGGGGGAAGACGCTCCCTCCCCTTCCGGCCAGCACCATACCCATCGCCGTGGCGGCAACCGGCGCGGAGGCGACGGCACCGCTCAGCCCGAGAGGCGCTCGGCCCGCCATCCCCGAGCCCCCGCTCGCGGACGCGGGAGAGGAAGGGGAAGAGGAGGCTGGAGAGCCGGTTCCCGGAGAGGAAACACCCGTGTCCTCGCCCGTCGCGCGGATCACCCGCAGGGAACCGGATCCCGACACCGGGCGGGGATGACCGGTCCGGCGTGGCGTGTCCGGGGCGGTGTGATCCCCCTGGAGCACCCCGTCGTCATGGGGATCCTGAACGTCACGCCCGACTCTTTCTCGGATGGCGGGGAGCTCGACGAGCTCGACCGGCTCCTCTTCCGCGCCGACGCCATGGTGGAGGAGGGCGCCTCGATTCTCGATCTCGGCGGAGAGTCCACCCGCCCCGGGGCGCGAGTGGTTTCCGAGGAGGAGGAGCTCCGGCGCGTGGTTCCGATGGTGGCGGCCCTCGCGGCCCGCTTCGCGGTCCCGATCTCGGTGGACACTCGGAAAGCCCGCGTCGCGGACGAGGCGCTTTCGGCCGGGGCCGCGATCGTGAACGACGTCTCCGCCCTCTCCTTCGATCCGGCGATGACCCGGGTCGTCTCGGAGTCCGGAGCCGGGGTCGTCCTCATGCACATGCGCGGGACTCCCGAGGATATGAAGGAGCGTGCCCACTACGAGGACGTCGAAGGGGAGGTGGCCCGGGAGCTGGAAGTGGCCGCGAAGAAGGCCCTCCGCGGAGGGGTCACGCCCGAAGCGATCGTGCTCGATCCCGGGATCGGCTTCGCCAAGACGACCCCACAGAGCCTTCGCGTCCTCTCCCGACTTTCGCGGATCGCCGGACTCGGCTTCCCCGTCCTCGTGGGTCCGAGCCGGAAGAGCTTTCTCGGAGAGCTCCTGGGCCTTCCGCCACGGGAACGGGCCGTCGGGTCGGCGGCCGCCTGTGTGATGGCCTTCCTCCGGGGGGCGCGCATCTTCCGCGTTCACGACGTGGCCCCCACCTTCCAGGCGCTCCGTGTGGCAGAGGCGATCGCGGGGGCGGGTGACGGTGAAGACTGGACCGGGGCGTCCACGGGGGAACTGAGGGCGACGACGTGAATTTCGTCTGGGAGCAGGTGCGTCTTCTGACGCCGGGATGGACCGATCTCCTCGAGATCGTGGTCGTCGCCGCGCTCGTCTACCGCGTCCTCCTCCTCGTTCAGCGAACCCGGGCGATGCAGATGATCCTCGGGATGGGACTCCTGGCGGGCGTTTACTTCTTCGCCCGCATCCTCGAGTTCTCGCTGATCCGTTCGATCCTGGAAACCTTTTTCCAGTACGGCGCCATCGCGGCGCTCGTGGTCTTCCAGCCCGAGCTCCGTGCCGCCCTCGCCCGCCTCGGACAGAGCCGGATGTTCCGGATCTTCGTGAAGCTCGAGAGCCGAAAAGTGGTGGACGAGATCGTCGAGGCGGTGGAGCAGCTCTCCCGCACCAGCACTGGGGCGCTCATCGTTCTGGAAAACGAGGTGGGGCTCGACGAATACGCGCGGACGGGGAACGCCATCGAGGCCCGGGTGTCGCGGGAGATCCTGACGACGATCTTCACTCCGTTTTCGCCCCTGCACGATGGGGCGGTGATCATCCGGGGGGACACGATCAAGGCGGCTGGCGCGATCCTCCCTCTCGCCCAGCACCCCCTCCACGACCGCTCCCTCGGGACCCGGCATCGGGCGGCCCTCGGCCTCGCGGAAGAAACGGACGCGATCGTGATCGTGGTGAGTGAGGAGAGCGCCAAGATCTCGGTGGCCCAGGCCGGGCGGCTCGTCGTCGGGGTGGACATTCCGAAGCTTCGCGAGATGCTGCACGGGACGATGCCGGCCCCGGGCGGTGGCCTCGGGCTGGCTCCCGCGGCCCGCTGAGGAAAGCCCCGCCTGCCGGGCCGTTCCCGTGCGCCGTCGGGCGCGTTGACAGGCCCGGCGGCGGTTCCGTACATTGCCGCGTGTTCATCGTGGGGTCCGCAACGTGGCCGTTTCCGGCCGGTGGCGGGCTTGTGCCGCGAAACCATGAAAGGAGCGTCGTTTGGAAGGCTCGTCTTATACCCTTCTTTCGCTCTTCGCGGATGGCGGGCTGATGATGTACCCGCTCGTCCTTTGTTCCCTGATCGCGCTCGGGGTCATTTTTGCGAAGGCGTGGACTCTCTGGGTCGCCCACCGCGACACCGACAAGATCCTCGCCGAAACCCGTGAGCTGACCGAGGCCGGCCGGATCGACGAAGCGATCGTCCGTTGCACGGAAACCCCGGGGCCGACGGCGGCGATCCTCCTGGTCGGGCTCCGGCGTATCCGTGACGGCAAGGTCCGCGAGGACGAGTTGGAACAGGCGATTGACACCACGGGAACGATCGAGCTCGGCTTTCTCGAGCGCGGGCTCGTGATTCTTGCGACTGTCGCGAACGTGGCGCCCCTCATGGGTTTCCTCGGGACTGTCGTCGGAATGATCATGGCCTTCGCCGCGATCGAATCGGCCGGCTCCGTGGATCCCACGAACGTTGCGGGAGGGATCAAGGTGGCCCTTCTCACGACGGCCGCCGGGCTCGTCATCGCGATTCCCGTGAACATCGGCTACAACTTGTTCGTGACGCGGATCGACAAGCTCATCACGGACATGGAGAGGGGCACCCAGCAGGTGTTGAATCTCGTTTGGGATATGGAGAAGCGCGGTAAGGTGCAGACGACGGGCCGGAACTAGCTCGGGCGCTCGCCGGTACCACTAAGGTACGGTTCCCCAAGGAGCATTTTCGTGGCGATTCTGAACAAGAAGTCGAAGGTGAGCGACGAGATCCCGAGCGCGTCCATGGCGGACATCGCGTTCCTGCTTCTCGTCTTTTTCCTGGTGACCACGACTTTCCCCAAGGACAAGGGGCTGGCCGTGGTGCTTCCGGAGTCGGAGGTGGAGGTCGAGGTCTCGCAGCGCAACGTGCTCCACATCACGGTCCAGCCGGATGGGACGGTGCTTCTGCGGCGCGGCGAAAGCGAAAACATCTCGACGATCACCGCCCGCGAGGTGGAGCAGATCTGGCGGACCGAGGTCGCCCAGAACCCGAACCTCATCGCCGCCGTGAAGACACATCCGGATGCCGCTCACCGGTATATGATCGCGGTGCTCGACGCGCTCCAACTGGCGGGCGCCGAACGTGTCTCCCTCCAGATTCTAGAGGAGGGCTGATCCGATGCCGGTCAAAGGTGCAGGCTTTCAGAGGAAGTCGAAGGCGTCGGACGAGATTCCTTCGTCCTCGCTGGCGGACATCGCCTTCCTTCTCCTCATCTTCTTCATGGTGACGACCGTATTCCGGACCCAGGGAGACCGCCAGATCGAATGGCCCGCCGCCGTCGCCACGGAGCAGATTGACGAGAAGCGCGACAACATCTTGTACCTCTGGGTCGAGCGAAACGGCGACGTCTGGATCAACGACCGCCTCATCCCGATGCAGGATGTGGCGAACATGGTCCAGCCGCTCTGGCTGGATTCGGGGCAGAGGCTCCGAATTTCGCTCCGGGCCGACGCCTCGGTGCCGTATCGCTTCGTTGACCAGGTGCAGGAGCAACTCAAGCAGGCCGGTGCAGTGTACGTAGTGTTCGGTACCGATCTCGAACGCAGCATGACGAGGGAGAGACGATGAGCAAGGAAACCAGCAACTCGGCGGAGGACGTGGACCTCTACGAGACCGCGAACGACCGCTTCAAGAAGTCGTTTAGCTCCTGGTTCTGGAGCTCGATGGTGGTCGCGACCTTCGTGCACTTCGCGTTTCTCGCTTTTTTTCCGGATCTCCAAGCCTCCAACCTGAGCTTCACGATGGAGGAGCTGACGGCGATCGAGCTCCCGCCGGAGATCGAGATCCCACCGCCGCCCGAGCAAATTTCGCGTCCGGCGAGCCCGGTCGTGACGGACGCTCAGATTGACGACGATATCACGATTGCCCCGACGACCTTCGAGGACAATCCGATCTCGGACCTCCCTCCGCCCCCGACGCAGGGAACGGTGGACATCTCCAGCCAGCCGGTCTTCACCCCCTTCGAGGTGGCGCCCGAGCTCCGGAACGCGGCCGAGGTCCAGCGGATTCTCGAGCGGGAGTACCCGGCGATGTTGCGCGACGCCGGGGTCGGCGGAACCGTCGTCGTGCACTTCTTCATCAATGAGGAAGGGATCGTGCAGAACTCGCTGATCCATGAGAGCTCGGGGCAATCACAGCTCGACGACGCGGCCATGCGCGCCGCACTACAGTTCAGGTTTACGCCGGCGCTCAACCGGGAGACTCCGGTGCCGGTGTGGGTGTCCATTCCGGTCACCTTCCAGTCGAACTGACCAAGGCCCGGACGTCGTTCGGAAGCGCCCCGCCGGCCGCTCGTCGGTCGGCGGGGCTTCCTGCGTTCAGGGGATCGTCCCGGCGCGCGGCACAATCCCCTCCGACCGTTCCTTCTCCCGCCCGAACGCGGTAAGATCGTTGCCATGTACGGAACCCGACTCGAGGAGACTCTGCCCGAGGTCCGGGATCGGATCGCCGAGGCGGCCCGGCGGGCGGGACGCGACCCCTCGGAGGTCCGGATCATCGCGGTGACGAAGGAGCATCCTGGGGAGGCGATAGAGGCGCTTCTGGCCGCGGGGGTCCGCGACGTCGCCGAGAACCGGATCGAGCAGATCGAAGAGTGGGTGGTCCGCTTCGGCCGCAAGGCGGCCCGGTGGCACATGATCGGGCACCTCCAGAGGCGAAAGGCGCCCCAGGCCAGAGCTGTCGTGGACCTCCTTCACTCGGTGGATTCGGTCCGGCTCGCGGAGCGCCTCGAGGAGGTCGCGCCAAGGGACGGCGGCTCGCTCTCCGTCCTGGTGCAAGTGAACACCTCCGGCGAGGAGACGAAGGGGGGATTCGGTCCGGCGGACGCCCTCGACGGCCTCGAGCGGATCCTGGCGCTCGGGACTCTGCGGGTCGAAGGGCTCATGACGATGGCCCCGTATTACGCCGACGAGGCCCTCCTCCGGAAAACCTTCGGTACGCTTCGGGAGTTGCACGGACAAGCGCGGGCGCGTTTTCCCGCGTACGAAGGGAAGGAGCTTTCGATGGGGATGTCGAACGACTTCGAGGTGGCGGTCGAAGAGGGAAGCACGATGGTGCGCCTGGGCACGGTTCTTCTGGGGGGGTACCGCGGATGATTGACCTGACTCCGTTGGACATCAGGAAAAAAAAAGGGGACTTCGGTCGCGGGCTGAGGGGTTACGATCCCCAGGAGGTGGACACCTTCCTGGAGATGGTCGCGGACCGGCTCGAGGAGCTCGTGCGCGACAACCTCACCCTGCGGGAGCGGAGCGAACGGCTCGCCGCGCAGGTGCATGGGCAGGAAGGACGCGAAAAGGCCGTCCAGGAGGCCCTCGTCACGGCACAGGAGCTTCGCGGCGAGATCCACGATCAGGCCAGGCGCGAGGCGGAGCTGGCCCGGCGTGAAGCGGAGAACGCCGCCCAGGAAATCCGGAAGCGCGCGGAGGACGAGCTGAAAGAGGCGAAGGAGGAAGTGGAACGGACTCTCGAGGAGGGGCGCAGAGAGTTGCAGGAGCTGAATCGGACTCGGAACCGCTTCCTCAGGGCCTACCGCACCCTCCTCGAACGTGAGCTGGACGTCGTGGAGATCGAGGAGTCGAATCCTCCGGGCGGGGATCTCGGGGTCCAGTCCGAACCTCCCGCGCCCGCCGGGGGTGAGAGGCCCGAAGGCATCGGAGACGGGGAGTGGAAGGAGGATTGGTGAGCGCGGGGCCGTCCGGAACGGAGCTTTTGGCCCCCTTCCGGGAGGCGCACGACGAAATTCGGAAGCGCACCTCCCTCACGCCGAAGGCGCTGGTGATCCTCGGCACCGGGCTCGGCGAGATGGCGCACGCGATCGAGGCCGAAGCGGTGATCCCATACAGCGAGATCCCGCACTTCCCCGAGTCGACGGTTGAAACTCATGCCGGTCAGCTCGTCCTGGGCCGGTTGGACGGAGTCCCGATCGCGGCCATGCAGGGGCGGCTGCACCGCTACGAGGGGTACACCCTTCAGGAGGTGACCTTCCCCCTCCGGGTGCTCCGGCTTCTCGGCGCGGAAGTTCTCGTGATCTCGGGGCTCTGTGGGGGGCTCGATCCCCGAATGTCTCTCGGGGACCTGGTCCTCCTGGACGATCAGATCAATCTGATGGGGGACACTCCCCTCGTGGGGCCGAACCTCGACGATCTGGGACCCCGATTCCCCGACATGTCGGAGCCCTTCGATCGGGCGCTCCAGGCGGTCGCCCTCGACGCCGCGGGAGCGCGCGGGTTCCGGCTCGGGCGGGGGATCTACGCGGCCGTCGTGGGGCCGAACCTGGAGACCCGCGCCGAATACAGGATGCTACGGACCGTCGGGGCGGACGTCGTCGGGATGTCCACGGTCCCCGAAGTCATCGTCGCCCGCCACATGGGAATGCGCGTCCTCGGGATCATGATCGTAACCGACCTCTGCCACCCCGACGCCCTCGAGCCCGTGGACATTCCCACGATCATTCGGGTGGCCGGCGAGGCCGAACCCAAACTTTCCGCCCTCATTCGCGACGTCGTGAGGCACCTCTGAAGCGCAATTCGAGTTATCCGGAAGCCCCCGCCTCCGTCCTCGCACTCGAGGAGGAGGTTCTCGGACGGTGGCGGGAGGAAGACCTCTTCCGCCGCACCCTCGACGCGACCGCCGCGGGCGAGCCTTTCGTCTTCTACGAGGGCCCGCCCACCGCGAACGGCCGCCCGGGTCTTCACCACATCATCTCGCGCACGATCAAGGATCTCGTTTGCCGCTATCAGGCGATGCGCGGTCGGAGCGTCACCCGGATCGCCGGGTGGGATACGCATGGGCTCCCCGTCGAGATCGAGGCCGAACGAAAGCTGGGGATCTCCGGAAAACCCGACATCGAAAAGCTGGGGATCGCGCGTTTCAACGAGGTCTGCCTCGAGTCCGTCTTCACCTACAAGGAGGAGTGGGAGAGGCTCTCGGAGCGGATCGGGTACTGGCTCGACTACTCGCGCCCCTATGTGACCTGCCACACCGAATACATCGAGTCGGTCTGGTGGATCCTGAAGGAGCTCGCGGGGAAGGGGCTCCTCTACCGCGGGCAAAAGTCCGTCCCCTATTGCCCGCGCTGCGGCACGGCGCTTTCCTCCCACGAAGTCGCGCAGGGGTACAAGGATATCGAGGATCCGTCGCTTTATTTTCTCTGCGATTGGCTGGACGACGGCGGCGCCCCGGACGCGGAGCGGCGGGCCTTCCTCGTCTGGACGACGACTCCCTGGACCGTCCCTTCGAACACGGCACTCGCTGTCCGGGGAGAGCTGACGTACGCGGAGGTCGCCTGGAAGGGACGCCGTCTCGTCCTCGCGGAGGCGCGCGTCCCGGCGCTTTTCGGGGAAGGCGCCGAGATCGTCCGGCGGTATTCCGGAACGGAGCTCGTGGGGCGCCGCTATCGCCGGCCCCTCGACCTCGTGCCTCTCACGGCCGAAGAAGCCGCCCTCGGCTGGCGGGTCGTGGAGGAGGACTTCGTCTCCGCCGACGACGGATCGGGGGTCGTCCATATGGCCCCCGCTTTCGGCGCGGACGATTACGCGTCCGGCCAGCGCCATGGATTTCCGCTCCTTCGCCCCGTGGACGACCGTGGACGCTTCCGCGAGGAGATCCCCCTCGTTGGCGGGGTCTTCGTGAAGGATGCGGATCCGGCGCTCCTGGAGGAGCTCGAAAGACGCGGCGTCCTCTTCCGCGTTGGAAAGGTGACGCACTCCTATCCGCATTGCTGGCGGTGCGAGTCGCCTCTCATCTACATGGCGCGCGACTCCTGGTTTGCCGCGACCTCGAGCCTCAAGGGGAAGATGCTCCAGAACAACGGCCAGATCGGGTGGCATCCGCCCGAGGTCGGGGAAGGGCGCTTCGGAGAATGGCTCGCGAATAATGTGGACTGGGCCCTGTCCCGCGACCGCTTCTGGGGGACGCCACTTCCGGTGTGGGGGTGTGACCAGGACCCCACCCACGCCGAATGGATCGGGTCGCTGGCGGAAATCGAAGCCCGCGCCGGCCCGCTCCCGGAAGGGTTCGATCCGCACCGCCCGTACATAGACGAAGTCACCTGGGGGTGCGCGGCCTGCGGTGGCACGATGCGCCGCGATCCCTCCGTCCTCGACGTCTGGTTCGATTCCGGTGCGATGCCTTACGCGCAGTGGCACTGGCCGCACGAAAACGACGCGGAGTTCCGGGCCCACTTCCCGGCCGACTTCATTTGCGAGGCGCTCGATCAGACGCGCGGGTGGTTTTATTCGCTTCTCGCGATCGGGACGATGCTCGACATGGGCCCGGCCTACCGGAACGTGATCGTGAACGGGCTCATCCTCGACGCCGAAGGGCAGAAGATGTCCAAGTCGCGGGGGAACACGGTGGACCCGTGGGACGCGGTCGCGCAGTTCGGTGCGGATCCGCTTCGCTGGTACTTCATCACCGCTTCGAATCCCTGGGTGCCGAAACGGTACGATCCGGAAGGGGTGCGGGAGGCGGCGCGGCGCTTCTTCGACACCGTGCTGAACAGCTATCGGTTTTTCGCGCTCTACGGAAATGCGGACGGTTGGGCGCCCGGCGACGAAGACCCGGCGGCGGCCGAGCGGAGCGTCCTCGATCGGTGGCTCCTTTCCCGGCTCGAGGCCACGGTCGCGGGGGTCGGAGCGGAGCTCGACGGTTACCAGCTTACCCGGGCGTACCGGCTCGTGGCCGACTTCGTGGACGAGGACCTCTCGAACTGGTTCGTGCGGCGGTCCCGCCCCCGCTTCTGGGGGAACACCGATTCGCGGGACTCGCGCGCCGCTTTCCGCACCCTTTGGGAGGCGCTTCTCACGGTGGCGCGCCTCACGGGGCCGGTCATTCCGTTCTTTTCCGATTGGCTGCACCGGGCCCTCGACGGGGGAAGCTCCGCGCACCTCGCCCCTTTTCCGCGCCCCGAATCCGGCCGGCGCGATACGGCTCTCGAGGAGGAGATGGATGCCGTGCGGCGACTCGTTTCCCTGGGGCGGGCGGCTCGCGAAGAAGTGCGCATTCGCGTCCGCCAGCCGCTCCGGACCGTTCATGCGGTCCATCCCGGTCCCCGCCGTCCCCGCGCCGAGCTCCTGGCGCTCCTCAAGGACGAGCTGAACGTGAAAGAAGTCCGATTCCTCGACTCGGCGGAGGATCTCGTCCGGCTCGTCGCGCGCCCCAACTTCCGCGCCCTGGGGCCCCGCTTCCAGAAGGGAAGCGAAGCCGCGGCCTCCGCGCTCCGCGCCCTCGGGCAGGACGAGCTGCTGCGGATCCGCTCGGGGGAAGGCGCTGCGATCGCCTTCGGCGGTGAGTCCGTTCCCGTGGATCCCGCCTGGCTCGAGATCGTCGAGGAGGCCGCCGGCGACCTGGTCGTGAAGTCCGAGGAGGGATTCACCGCGGCGCTCGACCCCTCTCTCGACGCGGAGCTCCGGACGGAGGGAATGGCCCGCGAGCTGGTGAACCGGATCCAGCGGCTCCGGAAGGACGCGGGGCTCGAGATCACCGACCGAATCAGGATCGGGGTGCAGGGTTCCGACGAGGTCCGCGATGCCGTGCGAAGCTTTCGCGACTTCATCGCCCGCGAAACGCTCGCGCTGGAAGTCAGCGGCGGGAGCGACGAAGGTGGTGGAGACTACGAGACCGTTCGGGAGGATGAAATAGATGGAGCCCCCGTTCGGCTGGCGCTGAGTCGGGCGGGGTAGCGGTGGCCCGGCGGGTCCTCGTCGTGGAAGAGGAAGGCGACGGGAACCGGCTCGACGCTTGGCTGGCTCCCCGGCTGGAGCTCTCCCGCACTCGTGTCGCCCAGCTCGTGGACGAGGGGAGTGTTCTCCTCAATGGCGAGGTTCCGCGGAAGTCGGAGACCCTCGCCGGTGGGGATCGGATCGAGGTCGAGGTTCCCCCGCCGCGTCCCTCGGAAGTCCTTCCCGAGGACCTCCCCCTCGACGTCGTCTTCGAAGATCCCCATCTCCTCGTCGTGAACAAGGCGGCGGGGATGGTGGTGCACCCGGCGCCCGGACACCCGACCGGGACGCTCGTGAATGCCCTCCTCCACCACGTGAAGGACCTCGGCGGCATCGGGGGGACGCTCCGTCCCGGGCTCGTGCATCGCCTGGATCGGGACACTTCCGGGCTCCTCGTGGTGGCGAAAGACGAGGCTACGCACCAGGCGCTGTCCCTGGCCCTGAAGGAGCGGAAGGTCCGCCGACTGTACCTCGCGGCGGCGTGGGGACATCTTTCAGAAACACATGTGCGGGTAGATGCCGCCATCGGACGGGACCCGCGGGAACGGCGCCGGATGGCGGTGGTTCCGGAAGGGCGGCGGGCGGTGACCCGGGTCAGGGTGCGCGAGCGGTGGCGCGCGGCGGAGCTCCTGGACGTGGGGCTGGAGACCGGGCGGACCCACCAGATTCGTGTCCACCTGGCGTACCTGGGCCATCCGGTGGTGGGCGACACCACGTACGGCGCCGGCTGGGAGAAGGGGATGGGCGGCCCGGACACCCTCTGGGCTCGGGAGCTGGCGCGGAAGGTGCCCCGCCAGTTCCTCCATGCGGCCCGGCTGGCGTTCGTGCACCCGATGACGGGGGAAAGCCTCAAGTTTCAGGCGCCCCTCCCCTCCGACCTGGAGGCGGTGGCCCAATGGGCCCGGGAGGTCGCATGACGAATGAAAAAATTCTGAACGCCGACCCACGCATGACCTTCGACACCTTCGTCGTCGGCCCCGCGAACCGGCTGGCCTCCGCGGCGGCGCGGCGCGCGGCGGAGTCGCCCGGGACGAGCTTCAATCCGCTTTTCCTCTATGCGGCGTCCGGGCTCGGGAAGTCGCACATCCTGTCCGCGATCGCCCATCATTCGGCCCGCGTTCACCCCGAGAACGCGGTCGCGTATCAGACACTCGAGGGGTATCTCGACGAGCTCACCCTGGCGCTCGAGAAAGGCGGTCAGGCGGCGATGCGGGACCGCTATGCGGATCTCATCGTCCTCCTTCTCGACGACGTGCAGTTTCTGACGGGGCAGAGGCAGGCCCAGGAGATTCTTCTCCGCACCCTCGACGGCCTGACAGGGAGGGGAGCGCAGGTCGTCCTCGCCTCGGACCGTCCCCCCGCCGAGATCAACGGGCTCGACGCTCGTCTCCTCTCGCGCTTTTCGGGGGGCCTCATCGTGGACATGGGCTCGCCGGACTACGAGACCCGGGTCGCGATCCTCCAGCGGAAGGCCGGGGAGCGTGGGTCCCGGCTCGCCGAGGGGACAGCCGAGGCGATGGCGCGTTTCCCCTTCCGAAACGTCCGGGAGCTCCAGGGGGCGCTGAACCGGGTGCTCGCGATCCAAGACATGGAGGGACGACCTGTCTCGAGCGAGGAGATCCCCGTCATCCTCACCGAGGCGGACGACTCGGACCAGGGGGCGCTCCCCGAAGAGTCGCCTGCGGCCGCGGCTACCCTCCCACCCGAAGTGGGCGAGCCCCGATGGAGAACGGAGATCCGCGCCACCGTCCGGGCGGCCGAGGCCGAGGGGTTCGAGGCGAACCGCATCGCGAAGCTCCTGGAACGGGCGGACGAGCCGGCCGACTGGGGGGACGCGCTGGAGCGCTTCCGGGCGGCCCTCCGGCGGGCGGGCGAAATCTCCTCGGAGCTCCAGACGCTGGGAAACCCCTGGCCCGAGGCGGCCACGACCCTGCTGCGCGATCCCGACCGGCTCGAGGAGGCCGAACATCTTCTCTTCTCCGCGCGGGAGCGGGCCCGCCCATTCGCACCTCTCCCGGACGGTCCTCGCCTGAACGAGCTCGGGCCCTCGTATCCCGCACTCGCGGTCGGCGCCGCGGACCGGATTCTCAAGGGAGAACGGCCGGACTACAGCCCCCTCTATCTCCACTCGCGCGAAGCGGAGCGGGCCCGCCGTTTCGTGGAAGCGGTCGGGCGCACGCACGTCGAGCGGAATCCATCGGGGCGGGTTGGACTGACCTCGGTCAAAGAGTTCTCCCAGGACTTCATCCGCGCGATCTCCGAGGGGGTGGCGGGGGCGTGGCGCGAGCGGTGGTGGTCGGTGGACGTCCTCCTTTTGCACGGGGTGGAAGATCTTTCCGCCACGGAGCGCGCGCAGGAGGAGTTCTTCCATCTCTTCGAGGCGTTGACTCGCCGTTCCGCCTGGATCTTCCTCGCGTCAGACCGGCCGCCGACCAAGATCGCGAAGGTCGAGGAGCGGCTCCGGTCCCGCTTCGAAGGGGGACTGGTGGTGGAGCTCGGCAAGGGGGGCGCAGCTGCGCCGACGGTGGCGGCCGCGCCGAAACCTACGACTGAGGTGAAGGGGAAGGGGAGCGAGGAAAAAGCGAAGACGGCTTCGCCGCAGAGCGCTCCGCCATCCGGGAAGGAACCGGAAGCCGCGGCCGCCGTGGCGCCCGCCGGAGCCGGGGCGGGCGGGGATGGAGGTTCCGATCCCTGGTTTCCGCCGCCGGACAAGGTCGTTTGGACCTGGCCGGTCCGGGAGGACCGGATCGTGGAAGGGGCCGACTGAGATGACGCGGCTCCCGACTCTCCCCGTGGAGGGGAACGATGGCGATTGAGGGCGAGCTAAGCTCGGTGACTCTGGCCGACATCTGCCAGCTGCTCGCGATGGGAAGGAAGACGGGGTGTCTCACCCTCACCCACCGATCCAACTTCGGCTACGTCTATTTCAAGGGCGGGCGGGTCATTTACGCGACCGTCCTCAACCGTCCGGACCGCCTGGGCGAGCTTCTCGTCCGAAACGATGTCATCGAGCGGAAGGACCTCGCGGCCGCCATGGAGACCCAGTCCCGCCAGCCGGGGAAGAAGATCGGCCAGCTCCTGGTGGAGGCGGGCAGCCTCGAGGAAGAGGAGCTCCAGCGATTCATCACGATGCAGATCGAAGAGGCCGTCTATCACCTCTTCGGATGGGAGGAGGGGACCTTCCACTTCGAGCCCGACCGGGCACCGGAGGCGCACGGCGGGTTCCTGGTCTCGATCAACACCGAGAGCCTTCTCCTCGAAGGAGCTCGCCGCGTGGACGAGCTCTCGCAGATCGAAAAGAAAATTGCGTCCCGCGACCTCATCTTCGCGCCCGATCACCTTCCCAAGGAAGGCGACGAGATCGTCCTCACACCGGACCAGGACCGTCTCCTTCCCCTGCTCGACGGGAAGCGGACGGTGGCGGAGCTCATCGAAGAATCGGGTCTCGGGGAGTTCGACGCCCTCAAGGGGATCTACGGGCTTCTCCACGCCGGCTTTGTCCGTTCGGCGGGGCGGCGGGAGAGTGGGGAAGCTCCGGGCGCGGACGTCGGCCTCGGCCAACGCCTGAATCTGGGGCATGCGTTTTATCGGGCGGGGATGTTGGAGGATGCGGAGCGGGAATACCTCGCCGTTCTCGATGCGGATCCCGTCGAGCGGGTCGCGCGGGCGCGCTTGGGGATCATCGCGCTCCGTTCCGGGAGGCCCAGGGAAGCCGTTGCTCACTACGAGGCCATGGAGAAGGCCGGGCTCGGATCGGACCCGCTCGCCGTCTTGCTCAACTGGGGGTATGCTCTGGAGCTCCTGGAAAACTTCGACGAAGCGCTCGCGGTCCTGACGCGAGCCGCGGCGCTCGCTCCCGGAGACGCTCGCGGTCCGCTCGCCATCGGGATCGTCCTCCTCAAGAAGAACGAGGCCGCCCGCGCCCGCGAGGCTTTCGGGCGGTCCCGCGCCGCGCTCGGGAAAGGCCAAAAGCCGGGGGCGGTGTATTTCGCGCACGCAGTCCTCGCCTCTGCCGCGGCCGGTCAGCTGGAGGAGGCCATTCAACTCGGACGGGAAGGCCTCTCCCTCCATCCGTCGAGCGCGCCCCTCCTCGTCAATCTGGGGGCCGTTCTCGAGCAGAAGGGGGATGGCGGCGCAGCCGAGGCGCTCTACCTGCGGGCCGTCGCCCTGAATCCACCCTCTCCCCATGCCCACCGGAATCTCGGCGATCTCGCGCATGCCCGCGGCGATCAGGCGGGGGCCCGTGCCCACTTCGAACGCGCCGTGCGGCTCGACCCACTGCTGGGCGACGATCTCTACCTCAAGCTCGGAAACCTTGCGTACGAAGAGGGGGACCGGACCTGGGCCCGCCAACACTGGGAGAAGGCGCTGGAGCTGAACCCCGAGAACGAAACGATCCGCTCGAACCTGCAGCTCATTTCAACGGCTCCAGGCGCCTGAGGTTCGGGAGAAGCGAATGGCCGCGTTTCTTCTCCTTCTGGGGCTCCTCCTTTCACAGGAGCCGATCCCGCAGTCCACCGCGCCCACCCAGGAATCCCTCTGGCCCGCGCTCCCGGCGGGGCTCCCCCGCCGAGACCAGGCGAGCGTCCTCCTCCCCCTCGATCCCGCCCTCGAACCGCGTGTGCGTTTCGTTTATTGGCCGGGCGACGAGGAGCGTGCGGCCCGCCTTCTGGCGGCGCTGGAGCGGGCGCCCTACCTCCCCGGCCTTCCCCCCGACATGCCCGGGCGCTCGGCCTTCTACCTCGCGCCGGACATGGAAATCTGGAACGCCCTCACCGGCGGGGCCGTGCCGAGCTGGGGCGCGGGTGTCGCGATTCCAGCCGAGCGCATCGCCGTGATCCCACTCGACGGTGGACCCCTTTCCGGGCTCGCCGCGCGAGACCGGACCGCGCTCCACGAGTGGGCCCACCTCGGCCTGCACGATTACCTCGGTGGGATGCGGATTCCTCGCTGGTTCGACGAAGGGTACGCGCAGTGGGCTTCCGCCGGATGGGACGTCGAAGAGGCGTGGCGGCTCCGGGTCGCGCTCGCGCGCGGTGGAACGCCGCCCCTCGACTCGCTTGCCCTGGCCTGGCCGGTGGACCGAGTTGGCGCGGATCTGGCCTATCTCCTCTCGGCCTCGGCCGTCGAATACCTCGTCGGGGAGAGCGGAGAGAGGGGAATGGAGATCTTTCTCACCCGCTGGCGGGCGCTCGGGGACTTCGAGGAGGCCTTCCGGCAGACGTTCGGCTTCACGACGAGCGGCTTCGAGCTCCGATGGGTGGAGCATGTGAAGCGCCGCTATGGGTGGATGCTCGTCCTTTACCAAACGGCTCCGTTCTGGCTTCTGGGAGGGGTCGCGCTCCTCTTCCTCTTCGGGGTCCGGCGCAGGCGGGACCGGGAGCGGCTCGCGGGATTGCGGGCCAACGATCCTCCCGATCAGCCCGCGTATTGGACAAGCGAGGTTGACCGGTCGGGGGAGGGCGGGTAGCCTTCGCCTCCATGGGCCGTAAGCGAAAAGATCGGGGACGCCCCCAGCCGACCACGGTCGCCGCGCCAAAGGGGCGCGAGACCTCCTCTGCGGGCGGGGGCGTCACCTTTACGGCGTGGACCTGGGGGTTCGGAGGGGCGGGGCTCGTCGCCGCGCTGGCCGGCTTCTTTCTCCTCGCCCAGGGCTCGATGACCCTCGCTCCCATCCTCTTGGTCACCGGCTTCCTCGTCTTTTTCCCGATCGCCCTGACGAAGTAGCGGCCGGGGCGGCCGCGGCCGGTTCCGGAGCCCCGGGGCTCGCCTTATTCGCCGGCGATCACCTGGTGGATCGCGAACATCGCGCCCTGCGGATCCATGCATTGCGCGATCAGGTCGCCGCCCGGCACCTCCATCGGCCCGTTCAGGACGGTTCCCCCGCGCTCCTTCACCTTCGCGGCGGCGGCGCTCACGGAGGGGACTCGCGCGTAGTAGAGCCAGAACGAGGGACCCGGCTGCCCCGCCGGCTTCGTGAACATCCCCCCCAGGTCCATCTCGTCCGTTCCAAAGATCCTGTAAGGCCCCATCTCGCCCATGTCGAACACACTCTTCTCCCTCCACCCGAACAGCTTCGTGTAGAAGTCCCAGGCCCCGTCGAGTTCGGTCGTCATGAGCTCGTGCCACGAAAAGCCACCCACCGGCGGCCTCGCGGGGATCGGCGGCGGCTCGGACGCCGGAGCGAAGAGGGAGATGCCCGCGCCCTGGGGGTCCTGAAGCACGGCGATCCGGCCAACGTCGGGGATGTCTTTCGCGGGCACGACGATCGTGGCACCGAGATCCGCCGCGCGCTTCACGTCCGCGTCCACGTCCGCGGTTCCCACGTAGCCCATCCAGTGCGGGGGCGCACCCATGTTCACGGCGTCCGCCGGGAGCTCCATGAGCCCACCCATGGGCTGCTCTCCGACCATGAGAAGCCAGTAGTCAACCTTCCCGACGGGACCGGACTGGATCCTCCAACCTCCCACGGGCTCGTAAAATCCGCGAGCCGCGGCGGGGTCGGGAGTCATGAGCTCATGCCAGAGGAAGAGGCCTCTTCCGTTCTCGAGCGCCATCTCTGTGTTCTCCTGGGAGGTGTTGGGAATGGGAGGAGCGGTTCGAGGATCCTCAGGGCGCGCTCTGAATCCAGGCGGACCACCAGAGGTCGCGGAGAAAAGTACCGCCTACGGCGAGCCGTGCCAGGGCGAATTCGAGGGCCGCGGTGTCCGGCTCACCGCTCGGATCGAAGCCCAGGTCGCGTTCGAGCTCGTAGAGGCGCACAACCCGGGAGTGGGAGTCCCGGACCAGCGACCAGATCGCCGCGCGCACATTCGGAATCACCAGGGAGGCGGCGGTGATTCGCGCGTCCACCGCCCCTCGTGTGGCGTGCGCGTCCACGAAGTCCGACTCGAAGCGCGCATGGAAATCATTGTCGGTCGTAAATCCGCCGGGATTGGGAGCGCGCGCCTCGTCCCAGCCGTTGTAATGGATCGTCGTGTGGTGGGGATTGGCCGCATCCGCCGCGAAGTGACCGAGGATTCCCGCGTCGTTCACGATCCGTTCTTCAATCCAGGAGCGAATCTCAGGATCGCCGGCGGCCCGCCACCGGACGAAGCCGCTCGTCACCCGCTGGTAAAGCTCGATGATGTGAAAGGGGAGGAATCCAGCGGCTTCGTGCGGGTCCTCGACACCGGCGGCGTATAGCGCATCCAAGTACTCCCAGCGGTCGCGCGCGGCGAGTGCGGCGGCAGGCACGTTTTCGAGGTCTATGTAGTGATCGTAGCGGAACGCCTCGTTCATCTCGCGCCGCCGCCCCTCGCGCCAGCGGTCCGGTTCCGGGTTCAGATAGGCGAGTTGTTCCGCCGCGGCACGGAAGAAGTCGGGCATCTCCGCAGGGAGGTGCGCCGCCGCGACCTCGGCAATGATGCGGTGACCGTCGTTGCCCCAGAGGGCCGGGGCTTGAGACGTTTCAGCTGAAACGTCCCCTGGGCGCTCCGATGCCGGACCGAGCCACAAGAGAGGGAGGAGAACGACACCCGATTGGATCTTCATCGCTTCCCTGGCGGTGTATGGCGCGCGCGCGACCTGCCGCAATACCTGCGCGCGGAGCGGCGGTTCCCGCCTCGAGGGCCGGGTTACCAACCTGGGTTGAAATGGAGTCCGACGGGCCCTACGACTTCAACAACATCGAGAGCTTCGGGGACTCCTGGTCCGTCCGGCCAGAGCGATGAGTCGCCGCTTTCTCCCCCCACCTACTCGTAACGCATCGCTTCGACCGGATCCACGCGCGTTGCGCGCTGAGCCGGGATGAAGCAGGCGACCAAGGCCGTCAGGGCGAGGGCGACGACGACACCGCCGAAGATCCCGGGATCCCAGGGTTCGACGCCGAAGAGCAGGATCCCCAGCCCCTGGGCGAGCAGGAGCGCCAGTCCGACTCCGATCAGCAGTCCGAGGCCCACCTGGAGCGCGCCCTGGCGCAGGATCAGCGTCAACACGCTTCGCGCGTCGGCACCGAGCGCCATGCGCAGGCCGATCTCCCGCGTGCGGTTCCCGGCCGTGAAGGACATGACGCCGTAGAGCCCGATCGTCGCCATGGCCAGGGCGGCGAATCCGAACGCCATGAAAAGCGTCCCGAAGGCCCGGAAGAACCAGGTGTCGAGGTCGTACTGTTCCTGGAGAGACCGCACCCAGTAGAGGGGGAGGGCGGGGTCGAGCGTTCCGACCACATCCTGGATCATGGCCGTGTTCGTCATCGGCGCCTGTTCGGTGCGCACGACGAGGCTCATGAAATTGATGACGTTCTGGGCGAGGGGGATGTACACGCCGTCGTGCCGCGGATTGATCGCTCCGATGGCTCCCCCGAGGTGCAGATTCGGAACGACGCCGACGATCGTTCGCCACGGTTCGTCATCGCCCATCCTGATCTGGGTCCCGAGCGGGTCCTGGTTCTCCGGGAGCATCTCGAGGAAGTGCTCGGTGACGATCGCGACCGGCTGTGAGTCCGCCCCATCCAGGCTGTTGAATCCGCGGCCGCGCACGGGCGCGGCATCCACGATGTCGAAGTACTCCGGGGTGATCACGATGCGGCGAGCGAGGGGATGATCCGAATCGGTGGGATAGGTGACGCCGTCCACCGTGATCGGCCTCATCTGGCCCCCGCGCGCCGGAAGGTCGGAGGTGAATGCGACGGCGCGGACTCCCGGCCGCACCTCCAGGCGCCGCTGGAGCTCCTCGTAAAACTGAAGCTGGCTCTGCGGGGTCGGATAATCGTTCTGGAAGAGCCCGAGCCGGGCGGTGAAGACGTTTTCGGTGTTGAAGCCGTAATCGAAGCGGGCGACGTTGACCACCGTGCGAATCATCAGGCCGGCGCCGACGAGCAAGCCGCACGAGACCGCGATCTGCGCGACGACCAGACCCTTGCTGACGCGCCCTACGCGCATGCCGGAAGATCCCCGTGACTCGTCGCTCAGAATTTCGCCGACATTCGGCCGCGAGGCGCGTAGCGCCGGGATCGTGCCGGCCAGGAGCGTCGAGAGGAAGGTCAGACCGATCACGAAGGCAATCACGGCCGGATCCAGGGAAGCCACGAGCCAGAGCGGAAGCTCCTGGGTCGCGAGCCCCGCGTTGAAGAAATCCATGCTGACCTTGGCGATCACGAGGCCGACTGCGGCCCCGGCGATCGCGAGCACCAGAGTCTCCCCCAGGAGCTGGGAGACCGTCCGGATCCGGCTGGCCCCGAGCGCGGTGCGGATCGCAACCTCCTTGCTGCGCACGAGGGTACGAGCCAGGAGCAGGTTCGCCACATTGGCGCAGGCAATGAGAAGGACGCCGAACACGGCCCCGAGCATCACGTAGAGCATGGTGGCGGCCTGCGGCCCGATGAGATTGTCCATCTCCAGGATCACGGTCGCGCCGATTCCCTCGTTCGACTCGGGATATTCGCTCGCGAGGCGTCCGGCGATCGCGGACATCTCGGCCTGCGCTTCCTCTAGCGTGACACCGTCCCGCATCCGGGCGACGGCGTTCACCTGCGTGGCCTCCAGCGCCGGGCCGCTTCCTCGAGGGTAAGCCAGCGCATCAATGCGGAGCGGCAGCCAGGCGTCCATTTGCGTGGGATAGCCAAACTTCTCCGGCATGACGCCCACGATCGTCGTCACCTCGGCGTTCGCGCGTACCGTCTGCCCGACGATGTTCGGATCGCCGTTGAAGCGGTCCTGCCAGGCGCGGTAGCTGAGGATCATGACCGGCGGCGTGGACGGGTGGTCCTCCTCGGGGCGGAAGGTTCGCCCGAGGATCGGTTGGACCCCGAGAACGTCGAAGAGATGGGCGCTGACATAGGCACCCAGGTATCGAACCGGCTGTCCCTCCGTACCGCCGACGTTCACAGTTTCGGCGAAATAGGCCGCGATGTCCTCGAAGCTGGTTTGGACCGCGCGCCAGTCCTCGAAGTCGTGGATCGTGACGCCCATGAACTGGACGCCTTGAGCCGGGCGGTTCCGGGCAATCCGGACGAGCTCTTCCGAGTCTTCGTAAGGGAGGCCCCGGATCACCGTCACGTAAACGATGCTGAACATCGTCGTCGTGAGACCGATCCCGAGGGCCAGCGCGATGATCGCGGTGGCGCTCAGTCCGGGCCTCCGGACGAGCATTCGAGCGCCATAACGAATTCTGGCGAGAAGGGTGCCCATGCCGATTTCCTCCCGATCCGGTGGGATGAAGTTGCCGACGGGTCGCCTTGCCTGAGACGGCCGAGGGTGATCTAGTCCCTACGAGAAGCTCATGGGAATCGTTTCGAATGCCCGGCCTGGCCCATTGGGCTCGCGTGTTCTCGCAGAGTAAGGGATCGCCAACTTTCGCGGTGTCGGTTCGCCTCGCGAGAGTTGACCGGGCGCATCGCTTCCCACACTTTCCTCAAGTTGTACCCCACTTCAGGATCGGGATTCAAGTAAATGCGTCGTGCCCTCGCACTTGTCGTTCTCGCCGCGCTGCTCGGCTCCAAGGCCGAGGCAGTGGTCGGCGAGCTGCGCGATGGGGATGTGCACCATGAGACCACCGCCAAGGCGCTCGCGCACCAGCAGGATCCGCATGGGGCTCACGCACACGATGCCGTGAATGCCGGTGACGAAGGCGGGCCCGTGTCGGATGGGTCCGCCGACGGGGGGCAAGATCACGAACATGGGTCCTCGTCGGATCACTGCACACATGTGCATGGTGCGGCGGCGATCGGCTCGACCGACGCCCCCGTACCGCCGAACGAGGTATCGTTCGACTTCCGATGCAACGTGTCCAACTTCGACATTCCCTCCGAGTCGCTCTCCCCCCCTCCCCGGCAGTAAGCCCCCCGCAAATCGTTCGTGGGCGCTCCGCTGCGCTCACGGCCCTCTGACTCACTCGTAGCAAGAGCCACGCTACGCAGAGTTACGCCTTGCCTCCGTCGCCGGTCCTCCGGAGCGCCTACTTTTTTGGCGCGACGGACACGAAGGCATGGCATGTCCCACGGGAGGAATGCCTTGAGACTCTGTCCACGACATATCTCAGCCGCTGCGTTGGTCGCAGTAACGACGGTCTGGTCCGCCGGATCCCTGAATGCCCAGGACTCGGCCGTGCCCGCCGATACCCTGGCCGTGGACCTTTCTGAGGCGCGACGCATCGCGCTCGAGCGAAATCCCGGCTTCCTGGGTGAAGGGCAGCTTGTTGGCGTGGCCGCGGGCGGCGTGCGAGGGGCACGCACCTACCCCCTGAATCCGGAGGCCGAGGCTGAGCTGCCGGGGGCACCCGGAGGAGGGGGCTTCCAAGGCTACGAGGTTCTCCTGGTCCAAGGCGTCGAGTGGGCGGGCCAAAGGGGTCTTCGGATCGACGCAGCGGAATCCGGTCTCGCGGGTGCGAACGCGACCCTCGGAGATGCCCGCCGTCGGTTGGTCTCCGCGGTCAGTGAGGCGTTCTACGAGAGTTGGGCCGCCGATCGGCGGCTCGAGGTCGTGACCGAGATCCAGGCCCTGAACGAACGACTCGGCACCGCGGCACGCACGCAGCTCCTCGAGGGCGAAATCAGCGTCATGGAGTCGAATTTCGCGGAAATCGAGGTCGCCCGGTCTCGTGCCCGCGTCCTCGCCGCCCAGCGCGCAGCGACCTCGGCGCGGCTTACCCTGGGTCGATTGCTCGGCATCCCTCCACAAACCGTCGTGCTCGCCCGGGAAGAACCGGAGCTTCCCCTACCGGCCCCCGCGACTCTCCACAGGGAGGCCTTGCTCGCGGCGGCCGTCACCCAGCGACCGGACCTGGCCGCCGCCGACCATGCCGTAAGCCAGGCGGAGACGCTGACCCGGCTAACGCGGCGGAGCGCGATCCCGGATTTGGGTGTCGGCGCCCTCATCCAAGGGGGCGAGGAAGGAGCGTCTACTCGCGTCGGTCTGCAGCTCAGTGTCCCGCTGCCCGTCTGGAATCGGAATCAGGGAGCGGTCGCACAGCACGAATTCGAAACGAGGCGTGCCGCGCTCGAACGGGATGCGATCGCGCTCACGATCCGGACGGAGGTGTTCGACGCCTACAACGGGTATGTGACGGCCAGCGAGGAGGAAGCCCTCTTCGCAGAGCGGGTGCTCACTCCCGCCCGACAGAACCAAATCTTGCTTGAAGCCGCCTACAGGGAAGGGGAGATCGACCTCCCCTCGCTCATCCTCCTTCGCAATCAGCTGCTAGACGCGGAAGTCGGTTTCTGGGACGCATGGCTCGCGAGGAGGCTGAACTTCACACAACTGGACGCGGCGGTTGGGGGCATTGGGATCGATTGAGCCGACTCTGGGAGGGAATCAAAGTGAATCCTGCAATGAAAAATCGGAACGACCTCCACCGAGCTGCGGCCGTGTGGATCGCCTTGCTGGTCATAGGATGCGGCGACAGCCAAGAAGTCGAGGAACTCGCCGTTGAGGCGGTAGAGGAACACGCCGAGGGGGTCCTCCTCGATTCGACCGCGATCGCACTCGCTGGCATCCAGGTTGGCCCCGCGGAAGCAAGGGAGACCAGCGGGCTCCCGGTGACGGGGACCATCACATTCGATGCCAACCTCGTCAGCCACGTTGGGTCGCGCACGGAAGGTCGCATCGTGCGGCTCGACGCGAACATCGGACAGCACGTGTCGGCGGGGGACGTCCTGGCGGTACTCGAGAGCCCCGAGATCGGACAGCTTCGGGCCGAGGATCGCGAAGCAGAGGAGCTTGCGGCGATCGCGAGCGAAAACTATGCGCGCAAGCAGCGCCTCGCCGAGCAGGGGATATCCAGCCGCAGAGAGGTTCTCGAGTCCGAAGCCGAGCTGCGCCGCGCGGAGGCCGCAGTCCGGAGCGTCGAAGAACGTCTCCGCGTTCTCGGAGCAAGCGACGGCGTCGGAGGGGAATTCGCGATCACCGCGCCCTTTGTCGGTACGGTAGTAGCGCGGGACGCCAGCCTGGGCGAGATGGCCGCTCCTGAAAACGAGCTCTTCACGGTGGCAGACCTGGCTCGGCTCTGGATCGAGCTGGACGTCTTTGAACGCGACCTCTCACGGGTCGCGGTTGGTCAGTCGGTCGAAGTCACCACGGCCGCCTTCCCGGACCGCGTGTTCCCGGGCCGTATCGGATATCTCGGCGCAATTCTGGATCCGGTGACGCGTACGATCGATGCCCGCGTCGAGTTGCCCAATCCCGACGCGGCTCTCCGGCCTGGCATGTTCGCCCACGCGGTCATCCAGATTCCGGGTGGAGGGGGGCCTACCGTCGTGGTTCCAGCCGAAGCGATTCAGGACATCGAAGGGCAGCCGTCGGTCTTCGTGCCGACGGAAGTTCCGGGCGAGTTCCGGCCAACTCCGGTCGATGTGGGACAGACGGTCGCTAACGGACTGGTCGAGATTCGAGCAGGCCTCGAGCCAGGTGCGCTGATCGTGCTGACGGGCGCCTTCGCGCTGCGGTCGGAGCTGGCGGCGGGCGAGATCGCCGAAGACGGGCATTAGGAGGCGTCATGCTAAGAGCTACGATTGCGTTCGCCCTCAAAAACCCTCTCCTCATCATCGCATCCACGTGCCTGATCATCGGCGTGGGCATCTGGGCGACGATCCGGCTCCCGATCGACGCGGTACCGGATGTGACGAACGTCCAGGTACAGATCAATACCAACGCTCCAGCGCTATCGCCTCTGGAGGTCGAGCGACAGATCACGCTCCCCGTCGAGCTCGCCATGTTCGGGCTTCCCGATCTCGAGGAGATTCGGTCCCTGTCGAAATTCGGACTCTCGCAGGTCACGGTGATCTTCACCGAAGGCACCGACATCTACTTCGCCCGCCAGCTCGTCCAGGAGCGCCTGCAGGAAGCGAGAGAGGAGATTCCCGAGGGGTTCGGCACGCCGGAAATGGGCCCCATCAGCACGGGGCTGGGCGAAATTTTCCAATACACGCTGGTTTCCAGAAACACGGACCTGAACGACCTGCGCACTTTGCAGGACTGGGTCGTTGCGCCCCAGCTGCGTGGAGTCCCTGGCGTGGCCGAGGTGAACTCTTTCGGAGGCTTCGCGAAGCAGTACCAGGTCGTGCTGCGCCCCGAGGCGCTCGTCCAGTACGGGCTCACTCTTGACCAAGTGCTCGAAGCTGTCGCGGCGAACAATCAAAACGCGGGAGGCGGTTACATCACCCGCGGGACCGAGCAGTTGGTTGTTCGAGGCGTCGGCCAGGTCCAGGATCTGGACCAGATCCGCGGAGTGGTGGTCACGAGCCGAGGCGGGATCCCCGTTCGGGTCGGGGACATCGCGGACGTACAGGTCGGGCACACGATCCGGCAGGGGGCTGTCACACAGGGCGGAGCAGGTGAGGCCGTGATCGGCATCGTCATGATGCGCATGGGAGAGAACTCTCGAACGGTCGTCCAGGCGGTCAGGGAACGTTCGGAGCTCGTGGCCGCAAGCCTTCCCGAAGGAGTCGAGATCCAACCCTTCTACGACCGAACCGAGCTGGTGGACCGGACCCTGGAAACGGTCGAGCGGAATCTGCTGGAGGGCGCCCTGCTTGTGATCGCCGTGTTGTTGCTCCTCCTCGGAAACATCCGCGCTGCGCTCATCGTGGCCCTATTCATCCCCCTATCGATGCTCATCGCCGTGAGCTGGATGGTGTGGGCCGGAATCGCCGGGAGCCTCATGAGCCTCGGAGCGATCGACTTCGGTCTGGTCGTCGATGGGGCGGTCGTGATGGTCGAGAACTCGATGCGGCACCTGTCCGAGCGGGCGCGGGCCGCGAAGGGCTTCATGCGCACCGTATTGGACTCCTGCGCGGAAGTGGCCCGCCCTGTCCTTTTCGGCAAGATCATCATCATCGTCGTGTATTTGCCGATCCTCACGTTGCAGGGAGTGGAGGGGAAACTCTTCCGGCCCATGGCGCTGACGGTCGTCTACGCACTGGTGGGCTCTCTCATCCTCACCTTCCTGCTCACACCGGTGCTGATCTCGATGGCGATGCGTGGGAAGGTGGAGGAGAAGGAAGTCTGGTTGATGCGGAAGGCCAAAGCGATTTACGCCCCGGCTCTGGACTGGACACTTGCCAACACGAGGAAGGTCTTGGTCGGCGCGGGGGTCTCGGTGGCGGCCGGATTGTCCCTCTTTCCACTGCTCGGCTCGGAGTTCATCCCTCGGCTGGACGAGGGATCCCTCGCGATTCAAGTGCTTCGCCTGCCGAGCGTCTCGCTGGAGGAATCCATTCGCCAGAGCACGGTCATGGAAGCCCGTCTTCTCGAGGCCTTTCCGGACGAGATCGAGGACATCGTATCAAAGACGGGTCGGGCCGAGATCGCGACCGACCCGATGGGCGTGAACATCAGTGACGTCATCTTGAGCCTCAGGCCGGAGGAGGAGTGGACCCGTGCATCGACCAAGGCGGAACTCGAGCTACAGATGGCGGAGGTGCTCGATCACATTCCCGGGATGGTGTTCACCTTCAGCCAACCGATCGAGTTGAGGGTCAACGAACTCATCGCCGGGGTGCGGAGCGACCTCGCGATCAAGATCTACGGCGACGATTTGGAGACGCTTCGCCAGACGGCCGCGACGACGGTGGCCGCGGTGTCCCGACTCGAGGGCGCGGAGGGCTTCAGGGCCCAGCAGCTCACGGGGCTCCCACAGCTCGAGGTGTCCGTAATTCCCTCCGAGCTCGCCCGATACGGAATCAACGCATCGGACGTCATGCAGACCGTCGAAGCCGTGGGTGGCGTCGAAGCCACGACCGTTCTGGAAGGGCAGCGGCGCTTCGCCTTGACTGTACGCATGTCCGATGCGGCCCGCAGCAGCGCCACGGCGATTTCCGGCCTGCTCGTGAGCGCGCCGGGAGGGGAGCGCGTGCCGCTTGGACAGCTCGCCCGCATCGGCGAGGTCCAAGGGCCATCGGACCTGAGCCACGAAAACGGGTCGCGACTCGTGATCATCGAAGGGAACGTTCGCGGTCGCGACATGGGCGGTTTCGTGAACGACGTTCAGGCGATGTTCCTGGATGGCACCGTGGACCTCCCGGTGGGCTACAGCGTGGACTTCGGTGGACAGTTCGAGAATCTGGAGCGAGGCACTCGCCGCCTCATGCTGGTCGTGCCGCTCTCGCTGCTCCTCATCTTCCTGCTTCTGTTCGCCACATTCAACTCGATTCGCCAGGCGGCACTTGTCTTCACGGGCATTCCCCTCGCCATCGTCGGAGGGGTGCTCGCGCTCTTCCTGCGCGGCATGCCGTTCACGATCTCGGCCGGCGTCGGTTTCATTGCGCTCTTCGGGATCGCCGTGTTGAACGGTGTCGTATTGGTCAGTTACACCAACGAGTTGAGGCAGCAGGGACGGTCTCTCGAAGAAGCGGTTCGTGAAGGCGGCATGACGCGCCTCCGGCCCGTGCTCATGACCGCGCTGGTCGCGGCTCTGGGCTTCGTTCCCATGGCGCTGTCGCGGGGAGCGGGCGCGGAAGTGCAGCGTCCGCTGGCCACGGTGGTGATTGGGGGCTTGGTCACCGCTACTCTGCTCACGCTCCTGGTTCTTCCGCTTCTCTATCGGATATTCGAAAGCAAGAGCCCCACTCAGAGCGTCGCCCCAAGGGAAGTGGACGACCTCGGATTCTCGACGGTCTGAGAACGAACAGCCTTGGAGGCAACATGAAAATGGTGTTCGCGTTGATACAGCCGTTCAAGCTCGAGGATGTGACCCAACGGCTCGAGACGGTGCCCGGTCTTACGGGCATTACCGTGAGCGAAGTTCGAGGTTTCGGGCGCGAGCATTTGGCCGCCACCCAGCGGCAGCGCGAAGAAGAGATCGAGGAATTCACGGAGAAAATTCAGATCGAGACGATCGTCTCAGACGCGCAGGTGGACGCCGTGGTCCACGCGATCGCGAGCGCCGCGCACACCGGGCGAGACGGGGACGGGCTTATCGCAGTCCTCCCCGTTGAGCGAACCCTTAGGATCGCGACTTTCGAGACAGGGATGGAGTCCGCGTGATCCGGGGACGTGCGGCCTCGTGCGGGGCCTACTGACGCGCGCTACTCGGCTGACCGACCCAACTTGTCGAAACCGACCCGTCCTGCCCATTCGCCATGGCGCACCGCCACGGCCATACGCACCTACATCTCGGGCGTCCTGTGGGTGATCGGCGCCCTCTTCGAATGGCTCTCGGACGTCCCCGTAGAAGGGGGATGGCTACAGATTCGAGCGGATCCCGCCGGGCTCGTGCTGGTCGCGTCAGCATTGATAGGCGGACACAATTTCTTTCCGAAGGCTCTGCGCGGGGTCCGGTACCTCCGCCTGGACATGAATTTTCTGATGACGGTCGCGATCATCGGGGCGCTACTCATCGGAGAGCCGGTGGAAGCTGCGGCGATCGCGGCCCTCTTCTCTTTCGCCGAGCTCCTCGAGGCGGCGGCCGTCTCAAGGGCGCGCAGGTCGATCGAGGAACTCGTGGCGCTTGCCCCCGAAAAGGCCCGGCGGGTACTCCCGGACGGTGGGGAGGAGGAGGTGGTCGCGTCCACCCTGCGCGCCGGCGATCGCGTTCGCATCCGGCCGGGCGAAAAGGTGCCCATCGATGGAACCGTCCTCGACGGTACCTCGGCCGTGGACCAATCCACTGTGACCGGAGAATCCGTTCCGGTGTCGAAAGGTCGAGGAGACCAGGTGTTCGCGGGGACTCTCCTTTCGGAGGGGTTCCTGGAAGTCGAGGCGTCCACGGATTCAGGCAATACGACGCTCGACCGCATCGTTCGGCTGGTGCGGCAGGCACAATCCCAACGAGCCCCGAGCGAGCGCTTCATCGAGCGATTCGCGAAGGCCTACACGCCCGTGGTCACGGGCATCGCCGTCCTCACGATGCTGGTCCCCCCTCTCATGGACATGGGCACGAGCCTCGATTGGTTCACCCGTGGCCTCACGCTTCTCGTGGTGGCGTGTCCGTGCGCCCTGGTCATCGCCACTCCGGTCACGATCATGACGGCGATCACGAGCGCAGCGAGACACGGGGTTTTGATCAAGGGCGGGAAGCATGTGGAGAAGCTTGGCGCGATCTGCGCCTTCGCCTTTGACAAGACGGGCTCTCTCACCGAGGGGCGCCTGGCCGTGACGGACGTGATCGTGGGGGGCGGAGCCAACGCGAGGGATGTTCTTCGCACCGTGGCGGCGGTCGAAAAGCGCTCCGAGCACCCTCTTGCCAAAGCCATCGTGGCGTACGCGTCCGGACTGAGAATCGACTTTGACTCGGTGCGGGTCGCTGACTTTGAGGCTCGTCCCGGATACGGTGTCGTCGCTCGCGTCGAAGGGCAGCTCGTGCGAATCGGCAAACCCAACATGTTCGAGGGTGTCAGCCTGCCCCCGCGCTTGGCAGACCTTCAGGGCGAGGGAAAGACAACGGCCATCGTCGCCGTGGAAGACCGCGTGATCGGCTTGATCGCACTGGCGGATCGACTGAGGCCTGAGGCGCACAATGCGATCGCCGAACTCCGGAGGTTGGGCATCCACGACATGGTCATGCTCACGGGAGACCACGAGCGCGTCGCCCGGCACATCGCCGACCAGCTGGGAATCGTTGAGGTCCGGGCCGGGCTCCTGCCGGAGGACAAAGTGAATGCGATCGTCGAGTATCGGCGCGAGCACGAGGGCGTCGCCATGCTCGGTGACGGGGTGAATGACGCGCCGGCACTCGCGGTCGCGGACGTGGGGATCGTCATGGGCGCCGCGGGATCTCCCGCGAGCATCGAAACCGCCGACGTGGCCCTCATGGGCGACGACCTGCGGCTTCTCCCCTACGCGGTCCGCGTGGGACAGCGCGCGCGACGCCTTCTTCGCTTCAATGTCGGTCTGGCCCTGGCCCTCAAGCTGAGCCTCGCGGTCGGCGCGGTCCTGGGGATGGTGAGCCTGCTCAGCGCGGTATTGCTCGGCGACGTCGGCGCTTCGGCGGCCGTCACGATCAACGCCATGCGAATCGCGCGCCTCCGAGTGTAGTCGGCTACCGGCGAGATCGTCTCCAACGGCGCCACGCGACCACAGACCACACCGCCTCGATCACGCCGAACGGCCACGCTCCTTGGAGGAAGCCGTAGAGCGATCCCGCCGCGCACGCCCCCGCGAATCCGAGGACGAACCAGGCGCTCCGGTGCTCCAATGCGTAAGTGACCAACATGCCCGTCACGGCGAACAGGCCAAATGCCGTCAGTCCGTCCAATTGCCGGTCCTCGTTTCGTTCAAAGACGTACGCACAGTCGCGGCCCGCCTACGATTCGGCGGCCACCGCCGGCCCATGGCTGGCTGGGTATCATCCTCGGGAAACTATCGCCCGCCGGGCAACTTTGGAGGCGCTCCTGATCACCCTGAACATTCCGCTGGCGCTGGTCGGCGGCCTACTCGCTCTGCTCATCGCGGGTGCTCCACTCTCCGTACCCGCAAGCGTGGGTTTCATCGCCCTGTTCGGCGTCGCCGTTGCGAACGGTCTCGTGCTCATCACCTACTTCAATCAGCTGTATGCGACGGAGGGCCTCGTGCTGCGAGAGGCGATCGAACGGGGGGCAATGGTGAGACTGCGGCCGGTCCTCTTGACGGCGGCGTCGGCGAGCCTCGGGCTCGTCCCCTTGCTGCTCGCAACGGGTCCTGGATCCGAAGTCCAGCGACCCCTGGCTCTGGTGGTGGTGGGAGGACTAATCACCTCCACGGTGCTGACGCTCATCGTACTCCCCGTGCTCTACGGCTGGATGCACCGCGGGGCAGATCGAAGCGGCTGATACATCCGGCCGCGGCCAGGTCAACCCTAAGCCATCTCATCCCTGTTGTCTCCTTCCTGCTTTCGCCACAGCTTACGCAGCGGGGAGCGTGCATCGTACTTGTTGCAAGTGACTGTCAAACCGAAGTTTGGGGCGCTTAGCTCAGCTGGTTCAGAGCGCCTGCCTTACAAGCAGGAGGTCGGGGGTTCGAATCCCTCAGCGCCCATGCCGTGTCGAAGACCGGCCTCGTACCGCTGAGGATCAGCGGAGCGTCGCGAAGCTAATCCCTCAGCGCCCGCTATCAAGTGAAGTGAGAGAAGGGCTTTCGGCGGTGCGGAGGAAGGCCGAAGGGAAGTGGGTATGTTGTTGGGTGTTGGGAGCTTGGACTTGACGTTACGTGCACATACGGGGTAATTTTTACCCGTCATGAACGCGCAACGTCAAGTTCTCGCCTCTGAGTCCGAGATCTTTCTCGACCGGAATCCGGTCTTCACGGGCTCCATGTTCGCCGAAGCTCATGGCGAACGCCGACCGTCGCCCCTCCTCGCGGAACGGCTCAAGTACCTCAAATTGACGGGCCGCGTTGTGAGCCTGGAGCGCGGCCTCTATGCCACGCTACGTCCGGGAGAGGATCCCGAAGCGGTTGCCCCTGATACTTACCTGGTGGGGGCGGCCCTGCGCCCGGACGGGGTCTTCGCCTATCACTCGGCCCTCAACCTCCTCGGTGCCGGACACTCGGATTGGAACGTCGTATGTCTCCTATCGAGCCGTCGGCGCCGACCGCTCGAGCTGCGGAACGCTCGCGTCGAGATCCTCCCCCATCCTGTCGCGCTCGTCCGCAAGGAGGCGACCGACCTCGGCGTCCGATCCGTGGGTTACCTTCACACCACGGTCCGCGTGACCGGGAGGGAGCGCACGCTGGTCGATGGCTTCCGGCAACTTCGCCTGGTCGGAGGGCTCGAGGAGCTGGTCTCCTCGGCAGGGGGCTTCGCTTCCCTGGACTTCGACCTGCTCGCAGCGGTGCTCGATGCCTACGACCTCCGGATCCTCTTCGCTGCCGTTGGTTGGTTCCTCGATACGTATCGGGACCACTTCTTCGTGCCGGACGACTTCCTGCTCGACCTCGAGCGACAACGACCCCGCTCGCCGCAGTACCTCCCGAGACGGTGTCGCACCGAGGTCTGGGGGGGACGTCTGGTGCCTCGCTGGAATCTGATCATTGCGGAAGGCGTGCTCAGGGGTGCGGAGCGCGACGAACCGGATTGCCGCCGACGAGAATCGTAGCTATATTGTAGCGCCATTAGCTACAGGAGCTCCGTCCATGAAATTCATTACTTCTCGAGAGGTTCGGAACAATCCCTCACAGTTCCGGAAGGCCGTGGAGCGCGATGACGTCGTCCTGACAGTGGACGGAAGGCCCTTCGCCGTCGCGGTCGGGATCGGTGAGGACGAGATCGAGGAGACTCTCGACATGCTTCGTCGGCTGCGCGCCCTCAGGGCGATGAGTCGGATGCAGAGGAAGGCTGAAGAGCGTGGTGTCAGCGGCATGTCGCCCGAGGAGATCGATCAGGAGATCCGCGAAGCACGAAAGAAACGCCGACCCGCATGAGGGTCGTGATCGACTCGAACGTCGTGGTGTCTGCGATGCTCTCGCCGCATGCCCCGCCGGCCCAAGTGATCCGGCTGGCACTACAGGGTGATCTCGGCCTGCTTCACGATGGCCGAGTCTTGGCGGAGTATCGAGAGGTGCTCTCGCGACCGAAGTGCGGCTTCGATGCCGAGGACGTTCGTGCGATGCTCGCAGGGATCGAATGGATAGGCGAGACCGTATTCGCCCGTCCTCTTTCCGTGGAGTTGCCCGACCCCGACGACCTGCCGTTCCTCGAGGTGGCGGCCACTGCCAGGGCCGATGCCCTCGTGACAGGAAATACCCGCCACTATCGTCCGGTGAACGGTCGGCACGATGTCAAAGTCCTCACTCCCCGAGAGCTGTTGGCTCTTCTGCCGAAAGAAGAGTAACCGCGGGGGCGTGGCCCGCTTGGGGCCCCCGGGGAAGCCCGAGCGGGCCCGGACCCTGGCAAGCTCTTTGCCCATGGCCATGCGACGCGTCGGGAGGGCGAAGTCACCGACCAGGTACCCGGCGATCAACAGAAGCAGGAGCGCCGGTACCTCGATAGCAGGCAGGACGAAGTCCGGAGACCCGATCGACACTATACCTCCTCCTCCTGGTGCCCGGATTCCTTCCCGCCGGCGATCCACTCCAGATACAGCGGCGCCGCGTCCTCGCCCTCAACCACGCTCGAGAATCGCGCCGCGTCGAGCGCCTGGCTCACGGCCTGGTTGCTCACCCCGTGCTCGGCCGCGACCTCGGTCTGGGTGCGTCCGCGAACGCCGCGGATGTATTTCATCGGGTGGACGTCCAGCCTGATCGGATCGTCCAGGTGAGGTCCAGGAGGGTCGAGAGCAGTGCGTCGTGCATCGCGCCCATCCCCCCGAAGGTTTGAGCTTCCGGTCGGCCGTCACGATGGTGAGCCCTTCCAATCGAGCCTGCACGATCAGCATGCGATCGAGGGGATCGCGGTGGTGAAAAGGAAGATCCGCCAGAGCCGCGGCGCGGGCGAACATGACTGAGAGTTTGCTGAAGCCGCTCGCATCGACAGCCGCCTCCAGCCGGCCCGGGAATCTTCAGCTTCCCCAACGAGATCTTGAGAGCGACCTCCCAGACGGAAGCCAGGCTGACATGGACGACGGGCGCATCCTGGATGTTCACGAAGAGAGTGTGGCGGGTTGTCAATAGCCCTACTTACAACGAGGCGGTGTGAACTTCCGAGAGCCGACGGGGAAGCTGAGTGGGGACTCCTGGGCTCTCGTAAATCTCAGAGTGTCCTGCCCCTCGGGAGAACGCCAACTCTGTTCCGGGGCCAGCCGTCCCATCGAACCTCCTACGGTTACGGACGCGCTGCCCCTATGATGCCTATCCGTCGTTGATCCCGCATCGTCGACAAAGGGACCCCCACCCGAAGGCCGGGGTCCCTTTCCCTTTCAGATTTACCCAATTTGGAAGTATTCAAATACGCACTGCACAACCTCACCCGGCTCGACGCTGAAGGTCGCCGTAGCGGTACCGACGTCACCCGAGCTGGGCGGAGGTGCAATACTCTCGAAGCAAGTGATGCCGACCAAGGTATATCCGTTGGGAGCGGACCCCGGCCCGGTTACCAAGTGCGTGCCGGGGGGGACGGATTGTCCAAAGGGAGGAGTCGTGGGGTCCTGGCTGACGAGGGTCGTGTTCACGGCACCCGTGAAGACGAACTCGAGGTCGTTCGCTGGCGGAAACAATTCGATCGCCACCTGGATCTCGCCCGCTTCGGGTTCGGGGTCTTCCGAGCCCAGTTTGCAGCCGTTGTCGTAGATCGCTTGTCCCTCCTCGGTCCAGTTCCTCCCTTGGTGGATGCCTTCCATGGGCGGGATGATGTCTCCCCAATCGTCCGAACTGTGCGTGTGGATTTCGGGGTCGAAGATCGGGCCCTGATGAGACGGATTGGCGTAGTGGTCACCTTGGCCCTCGCCTTTTCCGGCAATCCCGTCGGCAGCGGAGTTGGCAACCGCGATGAGGACGTAGGGGTTGGTGACCGAGTTGGTGCGGTGGCAGATCTGGATCTTGCCCGTGTTGCCTGCGCCATCGGAAGACTGGGTTGCAGAGATCGAAGGATCAGTGGCCTGGAAGGAGTGAGGCTCGACGATTCCGGCCTCACTGCATGCGGCGAGCAATGCGAGAACCGTGACGGCCGCAACGCGCGCAAAACGGCTGCAGTTCATGCTTCCCCCTTGGAGGTGTGATGACTGGCGTGTCTGGGGTTTTCGAGTGATCTGGAGTAAGGCAAGAATTGGGCCGGACGATCGAGCGCGGAGCGTTGGCGCACCGACCACGAAAAAGGCCGCCCCCTAAGGAGCGGCCTGACCCGCGCAAACCGTTCTCATTACTTAAGTTCCGGGAACGAGATTCGAACTCGTAAGGGGTTTCCCCCAGAGGTTCTTGAGACCTCCGCGTCTACCGATTCCGCCATCCCGCCCGAAAAATGTTCTACCCCGAAAATGGCCACGAGTGCGCCGTTCGGCCAAGCCCACATTCCGACCGGACGGGCTGCTCGGGTTCGCCCCCTTTACCCCGGCGACGGCTCGATGCTCACCTCGATCCCCCGCCTAGCGGGCTCTTCGGGTCTCCCGTTCCTTGGAGGCCACCCGAATAGGTCAACGCCACGGTCACGAAGAGCGCACCGATGAACAAGGCCATCCCGAGGCCGATCCTCGATGCGACTTGGACCGCATGGATTGGCCGCGCACGTTCCGTCCACCCGTCGGACGGCGGCTCGATGGACAATCGCCTGGAGCTGACCCCCAAGGGATACCCCTCATGAGGTCTCGTCGGGCGAGCGCAGCTTCCGCAACCGGCGCTCGAACTCTCCCTCGTCGATCTCTCCAGCGGCGAAGCGGCGGCGAAGTATCTCCTCAGGGGATTCCCGTTGCACGTCGCCGGCGGACCGCGCTCCGCCTCGCCCGCGAGGGGTCAGGGCCCACCATGCGAGAGCGACGAAGAGGAAGGCCCAGAGTGTCCACCATCCCCAGTGCATGGACATGTGCCCATCGGCGTGCCATTGCCAGGGGATCTGGAGGGTAACCAGCGATCTCGTGGGTGTGAGCATTTGACCCTCCGGGCAGGGGGAACTTACCACCTCTTATCGCATGAATGTGCAGCGTGGGGCTCCGGATTCCTAGGAATCTCGGCCGCGTCCCTCGCCCGATTCCTTGCTACCGTGTATCAGTTCACCTGATCGGGACCGGCACCCGCGTGGCCTGCGTCGGGGCTGGACCTTCGGTCCGTAAGGTCCCCTGCTCACGGAGTTCCATGCGAATCCTGGTCGTCGAAGATGACCGCAAGGTCGCTCGCTTTCTGGAGCGTGCGCTCCAGGAGGAGGGGTACACGGTGGACGTGGCGGCCGACGGCATCGAAGGTGCCATGAAGGCCCGCGTCGAGAAGTATGACCTCCTCGTGCTGGACGTCATGCTCCCGGGCCGCTCCGGCCTCGAAATCACCCGAGATCTGCGGCGCGAAGAGAGTCCCGCGCCCATTCTTCTCCTCACCGCTCGCGACTCGAAGCAAGACATCGTCGCGGGCCTCGATGCGGGCGCGGATGACTACCTCACGAAGCCGTTCAGCCTGAGCGAGGCGCTGGCGCGTATTCGTGCCCTTCTGCGCCGTGGCGGTTCGCAGCGAACCGATCGCCTGACCTACGATGACGTCGAGTTGGACCGGATCCGCCACGAAGCCCGTCGGCGGGGAGCGCTCCTCGACCTCACGCCGCGGGAATTCGCCCTTCTCGAATACTTTCTCCTCCGCCCGGGACAGGTCGTGCGTCGAACCGAGCTTCTCGAGAACGTCTGGGATCTGAGCTTCGACCCGATGAGCAACGTCGTGGACGTTCACGTGGCCAACCTCAGAAAAAAGCTGAGGGGCTCGAATCTCGATCCCCTCATCCACACGGTTCGAGGCGTCGGGTACATCCTGGAACGCAAGGAGGAAGAATGAAGCGGTCCTTCCGCGACCTCCTCGCGATCCGGTTCGCCCTGATCACGACCGCCGGAATCACGGTCTGTGTCGTCGGATCGTACTTCATCCTCCGGCGAACGCTCGACAGTGAGCTCCGCGCGAACATCCTGAACGTCGCCGCGATTCAGGCGGCCGCGCTCACCGACCGCGAAACCGGAGAGATGCACTTCCACGAGTGGGACCTGACTCCCGCGGAGGCGGCGTCGGTCCGGGAGCTCGTGCGCTACGCCCAGGTATGGAGCGGGAACGGGGAGAGCTTACTGCGAAGCCAATACATGACCGGGGACCTCCCCCTGGAGCCGGAAGCACTTCGGCTCTCGGCGGCGGGACAACTCGTATGGGAAGACGCCTCCTTCGAGGGAATTCCGGTGCGATCCGTGTTTTATCCCCTCGTGCGATTGGGAGACATGCATGCGGAGCATGTGCTCCAAGTCGCCGCGCCCCTCGAAGGAAGGAATACCCTGCTCGGCCGGGCGGCGCTGTCCGGTTTCCTTCTGATCGTGCTCGTGGGGATCGGAAGCGTTTTGGGTGGTCGCTGGCTGGCAATTCGCGCGATCCGGCCGGTGACCGAGATCATCGACGAGGCGGAGGCGGTCGGCGCGGGGTCTCTCCGCCGGCGAATCGGTGCGCATGCCGATACTCACGAGTACGAGCGGCTGGTGCATGTGCTGAACGACATGCTAGATCGAATCCAGGCGGCCTTCGAGGTTCAGCGCCGCTTTACCGCCGACGCGAGCCACGAGCTTCGCTCACCGCTGACCGCGATGCGGGGCGAGCTGGAGCTCGCGCTCCGACGAGACCGCGGTACGGAGGAGTACAAGGAAGTTCTGGTCAGTGCCTGCGAAGAAGTCATGCGCCTGAGCCGCATCGTGGAGGGGCTCCTCATTTTGGCACGATCCGATTCCGGCGCCGTGGAGCCGCGGCTGGAACGCGCCGATCTGACGAAACTGGTGGGACAGGCGATCGCACGGACCTCCGGAGATTCCGAAGCGCATTCGGTACAAATTGAGCTCGTCGCACCCGATCCGGTTCCCGGCGTCTTCGATCCGGACCTCGTCACCCAGATGGCCGGAAATCTCGTGCAGAACGCGGTGAGGTTCGCTGGAACTGGGGGGCGGGTGACCGTCACAGTGACTTCCGAGGAGGGTGAGGCGAGGATTTCGGTCGAGGATTCGGGCCCGGGGATCCCGGCGGGGAGCGAGCTGGCGATCTTTGAACGCTTCTGGCGCGCGGATCCGAGCCGCTCGCAAACGATGCGGAACGAGGGGACGGGGCTTGGTCTCGCGATCGCGAAGGTCATCGCCGAACAGCATGGGGGATCCGTGACCGCATCCAACGATTCGCGCCTCGGCGGAGCCCGAATCGAGGTTCGAATTCCAACGCTCTTTCCCCATTCGGAGGCGATGGCTCCCGCTCGTGGGTCCGCCCCGACAGCCGCCTCGAGCTGATCCGATCCCCATCAGTCGCGGATGAAGCCTTCTTCACGCGGCCTTCATCTTTTCTTCATCGCCGGCCCCGTAACTTGGTGGGTGCCGGTCCGGAGCGATCTCCCGGCTCCGCCCGGTCTCCCTCTGACTTCTTGCGGAATCCGCGATGCAACGCGCTTTTCGGTTGCTGGGTCTTCAGCTTCGCCGAACGATCCTCTGGGCGGGGCTGTTCGCCATGGGGGCGTTGGTCGCTCCCACGGCCCTTCTAGCCCAGACAGACTTTTACAATCTCGACCACGGGCGGCCCCTTCGAGTCGAGGATGCCTATACCACGAAGCGCTGGGCCTTCGAGCTCCAGGCCTCGCCCATCTCCCTCGCTCAGGACGAATCCGGCGCGATCCGCTACACGCCTTCGATCGAGCTGAAGCATGGGCTTCTTTCGGGACTCGAGGTGTCCGCGGGGGTCGCCATGGAGAGCGTGCGGGACGGCGCGCACTCGAGCACCGGGCTTCTTGAGGCGACCGCTGCGGCGCTCCTGAATCTCTGGGTCGAGGGTCCGAGGCTTCCGGCGGCCGCCATACGTCTGACGGGCCGGATGCCCGGCGAGTCGGAGGAATCCGCCTCCCTGGAAGTCGGCGGGATCCTCACGCGTAGCCTCGTCGGTCCGGTGCGGATGCACCTGAACGGCGCCGCGATCGTCGGCCAGGACCGAGAAGAAGACTGGTGGGCCGGAATCGCGCTCGACTATGTCCTTCCGTTCCAGCACACGATCCTTCTGGCCGAGACCTGGACGGCTTCGGATGGAAGCGACGAGCAGCGAGTGCATTCCGCCGCCGGATTTCGGCTGCAGCTGACGCCCACGCTCGCCATGGACGGCGGACTGGGACGGGACTGGTCCGGACATGGACGACGGGATTGGATCACGACGCTGGGCCTGACTTACGAGTTCGGAGTGCGCGCTCTCATGCCCGGAGGCTCCTGAGATGAAGGTTCGCCCGCTTTGGCCCCATGCCGCAGTGTTGGCGCTCACCCTGAGCACGGCGCCGCTGTCCGGTCTCCTCGCGCAGGAACGTGTGTACCATCCGCTGCATCTTCCGGCCGACCACAACTGGACGTTCCGGTCCGAGTTTCCGGCCGTGGACCGGCTCTTCAACGGGTTCGACTTCGGACACGGCATCCTATACGAGACGCTCCTGACGCGACCCGAGGCGCCCGTGGAGCTTCTGGAGTCTGAGATCTTCGATCGCCTCGCTCTCGAGATTCTTCCGAACCCGCCCCGGCTCCCCATGCCGGAGGCTGCATTCATGCCCCGGTACGCACGGCTGGCGACTCGTGCGAAGGAGATGTTCGACTGGTCGCATACTCTACATAGGCAGACCTACGATATCCTGGCGGACCGGAGCCTGAGCGAGGCCGAGCGGGATCGCGCGATGGACGAGCTCCTCGAACACTACCTGGCGAACGACCTCGCGTTCTCAGCCGTCCCGAAGGGAATGGAAATCATGGACGGCCAGTACTTTTCGATGGCGTTCCGCCAGGAGTATCCGCGCTTTAATGGGCTGATCTGGGCGTACCACTGGCTCCAGGTCGGCATCTACGAGCCCCTGCTGCTCTACGACGACCCGGCTGCCCGACAGGCGGCGGTCCAGGCGACCGTCTCCCGATTCTGGCAGATGCTCGAGTCGCCTCCCGGCAATCTGCCGTCCATGATGCCCATGACGCCGGCGATCGCTCCGACCTTTACGGCGCGTTATCCGCGCTTCGCCGCGGTGTTCGACAATCTTCACATGATGCACGACGTGATCTCGGACATCCTCGCGTCCCAGGCCGTGGCGGAGGGCGGAAAGCGCGACGAGATCTACCGGCAAGCCGACCTCTTCAGGGATCCGGAAGCCATGGCAGTGACCGACGAGGCGTGGATTGCCATGGCCCAGGCGCACGGCGTCGCTGCACAAGGAGGCCCGGCCACGGGCCTCCTTGGCGCTCCGCCGCAGCCGGGTGCGATGCCGGTGATGGATCACGACCATTCGACCGTGAACCCGTAGTGAGAGGGTTGCGAACTTCAGAAGGTAGAGGGAAGACTGCGATGAAAGAGGATCGAGCCGGGACCGCGAACCGCGGGAATAAGCACCACCGAGGCGCTCTCGGACGTGTCGCCGGTAGTGTACTGGTGCTGGGCGCGCTCTCGCTCTTGGCGCTTCCGCTGACCGCCCTTTTCCACCAGCAGCTGCTCCGCTCTGAGCCAGCTCAGGGGGAGAACATTGCCTTGTCGCCGGAGAGGCTCCGGCTTGTGTTCGCTGAGCCGGTCGAGTTGGCGGTCTCCCGAATCCAGCTCATGGGAGGGGACGGTGCGACCGTACCGCTTTCGGCCCCCTCGGTCGAACGCGACTCGGCCAACGTCCTGCTCGCCGGCATCGAGCAGTCGCTCAGTCCCGGCTCTTACATCATACGCTGGCGGACGGCGGGTGCGGACGGCCACGCGGTGAACGATAGCATCATGTTCACCGTGGCGAGTGAGCAGGGCCTGTCGCATCTGGATCATCACGACCCTTGAGTGGGTGGGTGGTGGACTGGACCTTTCACGCCGGCTCGCCTGCGTACGTCGGCGTGCGGTGGGCGCTGTTTGTAGGTCTGCTCGGAGTCTCAGGGGCCGTCTGGTTCCGTTTGTTGGTCCTTCCGCGGACCCGGGACAATTCGAGCGGCGCGGGTGCCGCCCTCGCCGGGCCTGCCGCGCGCTCCGCGTCGGCCTTGGGGCTTGCTATGGCCGCGCTGGTGCTCGTTGCCGCGGTGGCGCGGCTCTACGCGCAGTCGTACTCCCTGTTCGGGCCGGATGACGCGATGGCGCCGGAGTCGTGGAGCGCCGTCCTCGGCACGCGCTGGGGGCGGGGGTGGTGGATTCAGGTGACGGCGGCGGGGACGGCCCTCGTGGGCTTCGTCGCCGCGCGCGGGGACACCGCCGCCGGGTGGACACTCGCAGCGGCCGGTACTCTCGCGCTGGGGTTCACTCCCGCCCTGTCGGGTCATGCGCTGACGGCACCGGGGCCCACTTCGTTGAGTGTGCTCGCCGACGGCGTGCATGTACTCGCCGCGGGCGGATGGCTGGGGAGCCTGATGACATTGGCGGTCGTGGGCATTCCGGCCGCGCTGCGGCTCGAGGAGGGAAGACGCACGCCGGCGGTCGTCGCGCTGGTCCGGGCATTCTCGCCCACCGCGCTGGCGTTCGCCGGAGTCCTGGTCGGAACGGGGATCTTCTCCGCCTGGCTGCAGATCGGGTCCGTCGAGGCGCTGTGGGCGACGACCTACGGGAGGACACTCCTCGTCAAGGTCGCGGTCCTCTCGGTGCTCTTCGCGGTGGGAGCTTACAACTTTCTACGGGTTCGCCCGGTTCTCGGGGACGGCGCCGCAACAGGGCGGCTCCGGCGCTCCGCGACCCTCGAACTGCTGGTCGCAGTCGCGGTGCTCCTCGTCACGGCGGTGCTGGTGGCCACTCCGACGCCGCGCGATCTGAGCTGAGCGTTGATTCTGGCATGAACCTGGAGAACGGCATGACGCTCCGAGTGGCGGTGAACGGCTACGGGGTCATCGGCCGAAGGGTGGCCGATGCGGTCACGGTCCAGGACGACATGACCCTCGCCGGCGTTGCGGATGTCGCGACCGACTGGCGTGCGCGGATCGCGGCGCGCCGAGGTATCCCTCTCTACGGGGCGACCGACGATGCGCTGAGGGAGATGAAGGTGGCAGGGCTCGAGCCGAAGGGGGAGCTGCGGTCTCTCCTCGCGGAGGCCGATGTCGTCGTGGACTGCACGCCGAAGGGGGTGGACGCCCGGAACCGCTCCATCTATGAGGAAGCGGAGATTCGCGCCGTCTTCCAGGGAGGCGCGAAGCACGAGCTGGCCGGCCATAGCTTCGTGGCCAGCGCGAACTACGAGTCCGCCCTCGACCGCCGGATGACCAGGGTCGTTTCGTGCAACACCACGGCCACCGTGCGCACCCTCCTGGCGTTGCGGAAAGCCGATCTCCTTCTCCGAGCCCGAGGCGTTCTCATCCGAAGGGCGACCGATCCGTGGGAGAGCCACCGGGATGGGATCATGAACACCATGGTTCCGGAACCGCACATCCCTAGCCATCAGGGTCCCGACGCACGAACCGTGATCCCGGAGCTGGACGTGATCACGATGGCGTCGAAGGCACCACAGAATGTCGGTCACCTTCACCACTGGGTCGTGGAGCTGACCCGCCCGGCCGCCCGGGAGGAAGTCCTGGACGCGTTCCGCGCCGTACCGCGGATCGCTTTCGTGAGGGCTGGCGAGGGGATCGAAGCCCTGAACGTCACGGCAGAAGTCATGAAAGAGATCGGGCGCCCGAGAGGGGACATGTGGGAGGTCGCGCTCTGGGAGGACATCCTGACCGTCCAAGGGCGTGAGCTCTTCTACGCTTACCAGGTGGATAACCAGGCGATCGTCGTACCCGAGACCATTGACGCGATCCGCGCCCTCAGCGGGACCGAGCGGGACCCCACTCGGTCCATCGAGCGGACCGACGCGGCACTGGGGATCCGGCAGGAGTTCCTTTGAGCGAGGCCCGTCCCCACTCCGCCGCGCGAGTGACCCTCCTCTTCTTCCTCGGTGTCGCGGGAGTCCTGCTGATCCTCGAGCATCGGGCCCATCTCTTGGGCGCGTGGCCGCTCCTGTGGCTCGCTGCGTGCGTGGGCGCCCATCTCTTCATGCACCGCGGCCACGCCCGGGGAGGGCACGGTGGCCACTGACGCGCCCGCCTACGGCCTCTGGTTCCTGGCCTTCGTGAACTCGGCCGTCTTCATCCTCTTCGCGTTCAGCTTCGTCCGGCCGCGGACCCGGCGCGACTGGCGATCCTTTGGCGCCTTCAGCGCCTTCCTGGTCGCGCTCTTCGCCGAGATGTACGGGTTCCCCCTGACGATCTTCCTCCTCTCGGGCTGGCTCCAGACCCGGGTCCCCGGCGTGGAATGGATGTCCCACGATGCGGGGCACCTCCTCGAAATGCTCCTTGGCTGGGAGGCCAACCCTCACTTCGGCCCCTTTCATCTCTTGAGCTTCGCTTTCATCGGAGGAGGATTCTGGCTCCTGGCCGCAGCCTGGAGCGTGCTCCACGACGCCATGCGTCGCGGCGCGCTCGCCACCACGGGGCCGTACGCCAGCATGCGCCACCCACAGTACGTCGGGTTCATCCTAATCATGTTCGGGTTCCTGCTGCAGTGGCCGACGCTGCTCACCCTCTTGATGTTCCCCGCCCTGACGGCGATGTACCTGCGGCTGGCGCGGCGTGAGGAGCAGGAAGTGCGCGCCCAGTTCGGCGCCGAGTATGACCGCTACGCCGCGCGCACGCCGCAGTTCTTCCCGCGCCTCAGAGGCCGGGCTTCCGGCACGCCCACTTCACCCTCTCGAGGAGTTGTGCCATGAGATCCGCTCCCACCCCGCTCGACACGTTCGCATTCGGCCTTGCGGGCGCCTCCATCGCCGCGCTCTTCACAACTCTTTGCGCCCTGGCGGTGGCTCTCGCGCCGGAAGCTTCCGTCGCCTCTGCCAGTTACATGGTCCATCTGGACCTGGCCGGGCTGGCACCATCGGTCACCTGGGGCAGCTTCTTTGTGGGGCTGATCTGCTGGAGCCTGGGCACCGGCCTCGTGTTCACCACCACCGCCGCGTTCTACAACCGGTTCCTCGGCCCGGGCGGCGCCGAAGCCCGCGTCCGGGGAGGCTGACCCGACGGTGGATAACGCCGTCGCGCTGGTGCAGGCGTATCTGCGCGTGAACGGGTACTTCACCGTGGCCGAATACCCCGTACTGGAGGTGATGGGCGGCGGCGAGTACCGTACCGCGACCGACCTGGACATCCTGGCATTCCGGTTCCCCCGTGCCGGACGGCTCATGCTGCGGAGTGGCCGCGGCAGGTCCCGCGAGCAGGTCGAGGCCGCCCCGGACCCCGCGCTCGGCGCGCCAGCGCAGCATGCCGACATGATCGTCGGTGAGGTGAAGGAGGGCCGTGCGGTGCTTAACGAAGCCGCGAGCGACCCGGGAGTCCTCCGTGCGGCGCTCGTGCGGTTTGGTTGCTGCCCTCCTGACAACGCGGCTTCACTCGTGGAGAGCCTGCTCCGGGAAGGGCGCGCGGACCTTCCCGTCGGCCACCAGATCCGGATGGTGGCTTTCGGCGCCACCGCAGGCGGCGGCAGGGGATACCACACGATCACACTGGGTCACGCCGTCCGGTTCCTGCAGGATTACCTGCGCGATCATTGGGAGGTGGTTCGCCACTCGGATCACAAGGATCCCGCGTTCGGGTTTCTGGTCATGTTGGAAAAGGCCCTCCGCGGAGCGGGCCACGAAGAAGAGGTACGCCGAGATGTTTAGATCCCCTCGAAGCGTAGAAGGCTCGCCGTAGGCAAGGCGGGTCACATCTGAACTGAGGAGGAATCCCGCGCCATGTGCTTCTCGGCTACCGCGAGTTTTGCGGCCGGCGGGTCTCTGGCGGCTATCGGCGCGGCGACCATCAAGAAGGTGGAGCGGCGATCCGAGCTACCGTTCGCGACGATTCCACTTCTCTTCGGCATTCAGCAGACCGTCGAGGGAGTCGTTTGGCTGACGTTCCGCTACGACGCGCCGATACTCCAGCATGTGATGACCGATGTCTACGCGGTCTTCTCACATGTTCTGTGGCCCATCTACGTCCCCTTCGCCATCGGGTTCCTGGACTCGACACCATGGCGAAGGAAGACGCTTTTCGCCTTTCAGGCCGCCGGCATCGTGGTGGGTCTCTACCTGCTCTATTCGCTCGTGGCCCGCCCGGTGGTCGCACAGGTCATTGGCAAGCACATCGTATACGTGTCGCCCCACTTCTACTTGGTACCGGTGATGGTGCTCTACCTCGCGGCAACGTGCGTCAGCTGCTTCTTCTCGAGTCACAGGTTTGTCAATCTCTTCGGGATCCTGGGGTTTGGGTCCTTTGCCGCAGCATCTTGGGTGCATGCCAGCGCCCTGGTCTCGATCTGGTGCTTCTTCTACGCGATTTTGAGCGTGCTCATCTACATCCATCTGAGATACCGAGGGCTCGGGGGCTTTCCCGCCACGCCGGGAGTGGCAGCTTCTTCCGAGAGGTGGGGCACATGACCTCACCGTACCGCGTGGCTGTCGAACGCGCAGATCGTCCATCATGATCCCCGCGCCGTACGTGTGGTTCGCCTGGTCGAGCGCCTTTCTCCTACCATGGGGACTCCTCTACTGGCGCTTTCCCGCTCACCGACGCGCGATGGTCTGGGCCAGCCTGTTCACGGCACCGTTCGGACTGACGGAGCCGCTCTTCGTTCCGACTTACTGGAATCCGCCGAGCGTCTTCGATCTGGCGCAGCGGACCGGTTTCGACATCGAGAGCCTGATCTTCTGCTTCGGGATCGGTGGTGTGGGGGCGGTCCTCGTGAACGCCCTGACCCGCCGTGCGGCTCAGCCCGTAGAGCCGGGAGAGAGACACCACCCGCGGCACAGGCTCCACCGGCTCGTGTTGTTCGCGCCCTTCGTCATTTTCGTGCTCCTCCTTCCGCTCGGTTGGAACCCGATCTATCCGGGAATCGTCGCTATGCTGGCGGGAGGGACCCTCAGCGCGTGGTGCCGGCCGGACCTGGCCCGGTCCACCGCTTTGGGCGGAGTCGTCTTCGTCCTCTTTTACATGATTTTCCTCGCGGGGCTGGAGCTCACGGCGCCGTCGGGTTACATCGAGGCCGTCTGGAATCTGGATGCGCTCTCGGGGGTCACGCTCGGCTTCATGCCGCTGGAGGAGCTCCTCTTCGCCGCCGGCTTCGGCAGCTACTGGGCCGGCGTCTATGAGCACTTCACGTGGCGGCGTCCGGAGAGCATCCGAACGCATCAACCCGTTTCGGGAACAACATGACTACGCACAAGGACCAGGATCATCACGAGGGGCACGATCAAGAGCACCGTCATGAGCCGGCCCATGACGGGCACCCGGTTCCGGAAGACGGCGATCATGCGGGCGCGCCACACGACGGCCATGCGGGGGTGGAACACGGCGATCACGCAGGCGCGTCACACGGCGATCATGCGGGCGCGGGACACGACAAGCACGCGGGTCACAGCCCGGAGATGTTCCGCCAGAAGTTCTGGCTTTCGCTCCTGTTGACCATACCGGTGGTCGTCTGGGCGGAGCACATCCAGGAGCTTCTCGGCTACCAGGCCCCGTCCTTTCCGGGCTCGGCCCGGATTCCGGCGGTGCTCGGTACCGTCGTGTTCCTCTACGGGGGGCTCGTCTTTCTCCGGAGTGCCTGGGGGGAGCTGAAGAATCGCCTGCCCGGGATGATGACGCTCATCTCCTTGGCCATCACCGTCGCCTTCGTCTTCTCGTGGGTCGTCGAGCTGAACCTGATTGCCGCCGAGGCGCTCTGGTGGGAAGCGGCGACCCTCATCACGGTCATGCTCCTCGGCCACTGGATCGAGATGCGTTCGATCTCGGAGGCCAGCGGCGCCCTCCAGGAGTTGGCGAAGCTCATTCCCGACACGGCGCGGCGGCTGGCGAACGGGGTGGAAGAAGACGTGACGATCGATCAGCTCAAGACGGGTGATCTCGTGCTGGTCCGTCCGGGGGAAAGCATCCCCACCGACGGTCTCGTCCGCAAGGGGCGGAGCGAGGTGAACGAGGCGATGATCACTGGCGAGTCTCAGCTCGTGAGAAAGGAGGAGGGGCAGGAGGTGATCGCCGGAACGATCAACGGAACCGGGTCTCTGCACGTCGAGGTGACCGGGACTGGCGAGGACACGAAGCTCCGCGGGATCATGCGACTCGTGGCGGACGCACAAAAGTCGAAGTCGCGGGTGCAGCACCTCGCGGACCGCGCCGCGCAACTCCTGACGGGCGTGGCCATCGCGGCGGGACTCGTCACGCTGATCGCGTGGCAGGCCGTCGGGGCCCCCATCGATTTCTCCGTCACGAGGGTCGTGACCGTCCTGGTGATTGCTTGCCCCCACGCGCTCGGACTGGCCGTGCCCCTCGTGGTGGCCATCTCCACGACTTTGGGCGTGCATGGAGGGCTTCTCGTGCGGGATCGTCGCGGCCTCGAGGAGGCTCGACTGCTGGACACTGTGATCTTCGACAAGACCGGCACTCTGACGCTCGGGGAGTTTCGCGTGGTGGACATGGGTGTGGCAGAGGGACGGACCGAGGATGAAGCCCTCCGGCTCGCCGCGGCGATCGAATCCGAGTCCGAGCATCCCATTGCGCGCGGGATTGTGAAGACCGCCGCGGACCGTGGCGTGGAAATTCTGCCCGCGGATGGGTTCCGCGCGATCACCGGAAAGGGGGTCGCCGCGACCGTCTCCGGCGTCGAGTACCATGTGGGTGGTCCGGCCCTCCTCGAGGCGGAGCGCGCCGAGGTGCCCGTGACGCTGACGGAGGTCGCGGAGCGCGCGGCCGGGCGTGGGCAGGCGGCCATCTACCTTCTCGAAGAGCGCAAGGCGGTAGCCGTCTTCGCCGTGGCCGACGCCATCCGGGAGGAGAGCCGCGACGCGATCCGCGCCCTCCACGACCGGGGAATCGAAGTAGCCATGCTGACCGGCGACGCGGAAGCGGTCGCGAACGCGGTAGCCGAGGAGCTTGGGATCGACACCGTTTTCGCGCGAGTGCTACCGGAAGACAAGGCCTCCAGGGTCCGCGAACTCCAGGCCAAGGGGAAGAAGGTGGCCATGGTGGGAGACGGGGTGAACGACGCGCCGGCCCTCGCCACCGCGGATATCGGAATCGCGATCGGCGCCGGGACGGATGTGGCGGTCGAGGCGGGACACATCATCCTGGTCCGCTCCGATCCGCGAGACATTCCGAGGATCGTCTCTCTCTCCCGCGCAACCTACAGAAAGATGGTGCAGAACCTGTGGTGGGCGGCCGGCTACAACATCTTCGCGATCCCGCTGGCCGCCGGCGTTCTCGCGCCCTGGGGGATCTTGCTGACGCCGGCGATTGGAGCCGTGCTGATGTCGGGTAGCACCGTGGTTGTCGCCATCAACGCCCAACTTCTCAAGCGTGCGAAGATCTGACGTGAGTGGAGAGAGACCCCTTCCGGCCATGGAGGACCTGAAGCTCGCCAGCGTGATCCCGGCGACCGAGGCCGAGGATCGGGAGAGGGTTCGCCGCATCGCGGAGGAGGCCGCCACCGCGTTCGCGCGGATGGCCCAGGTGCGGCGTGGAGTGACGGTCTTCGGCTCCGCTGGCAACGCGGCCGCGGCTCGATGGGGCGGGCTCGCGCGTCGCGTTTCCCAGGGGCTCTCGGAAGCGGGCTTCACGGTCATCACGGGAGGTGGACCAGGCCTGATGGCCGAGGCCAACCAGGGAGCGAGAAGCGCCGGAGGCGCGTCCGTCGGCCTCACGATCCACCTGCCCGAAGGGGAGCCCGTGAACCCATTCCTCACGCTCAAGGTTCCGTTTCACTACTTCTTCCTGCGCAAGCTGGCCCTCGTGCGCTACAGCTGCGCATTCGTTCTCCTGCCGGGCGGGTTCGGTACGCTGGACGAGTTGTTCGAGGCTCTGAATCTCCGCCGCACGCATCGCCTGGAGCCGTTTCCCGTGATCCTCGTGGGCTCCCAGTTCTGGGAGGGGCTCCTGGTCTGGCTTCGTGACGCGGCGGTCGCCGGCGGGACATTGACGGAGGAAGACGTGGCCCGGATCACGGTCACGGACGACCCCGCCGAAGTGGTGATGGAGGTGATGGAGTGCCACGCCGCCCTGTGTCGACGGCTGGGCGTCGGGCCATGACCGAGATCGCCGAGGTCACCATCCGGAACATCACGGATGTGGAGCGGACGGGCCGCTCCCCGAACGAGGTAACCGTGGAAAGGGGCATGGGCGACACCGGATCGAGACCGTGACCGCCGTCAGCCGGACACAGCTCTCCAATGCGTACGAGCCTCTCCTCGATGACTTGCAGGGCCGCGCTCTCCGGTACTTCCTCGATGAGCCGGCCTCGCTCACCGGTCTCGTGGCCGACAGCACCGGGCCGGATGCCCCGTGCAGCATCGCGGCGGTGGGGATGGGGCTGGGGACCTTTCCCATTGCCGTCGAGCGCGGTTTTCTGCGCCGGCACGAGGCGGCAGCTCGTGTCCTGCGTGTTCTCCGCTTTTTTCGTGACAGTGCGCATGACGACGGGGCGTCATCCACTGGGTTCCGCGGATTCTATTATCACTTCCTCGACATGAGCACCGGTCGGAGAGTACGGCAATGCGAGCTTTCCACCATTGACTCGGCGTTACTCGTCGCCGGCGCGCTGGTGGCGGCGGCGTATTTGGACGGGGATATGCCGGACGAGCGGGAGATCCGCGCGATCTCTGAGTTCCTCTACCGGCGGGTGGAATGGAAATGGGCGCTGAACGGCGGGAGGACGCCTACGCATGGCTGGCGGCCTGAGTCGGGATTCCTCCCCTTCCGCTGGCGCGGCTATGACGAGGCGCTCTTTCTCTACGCCCTCGCCCTGGGCTCGCCGACGCACCCCATACCGCCGGAGAGCTACGCGGAGTGGAGCCGGACGCATGCGTGGAAAACCATCTACGGACGTGAGCTGGTCTATTCCGGGCCGCTCTTCACGCACCAGTACTTCCACCTCTGGATCGACTTCCGTGACATCCGAGACACCTGCATGCGGGAAAAGGGGATCGACTACTTCGAAAATTCCCGCCGAGCCACCCTGATTCAGCAGGAGTACGCGATCCGCAACCCTCTCGGGTTTAAGGGATATTGCGACTGCTGCTGGGGTTTCACGGCCTGCCACGGCCCGCCTCCCGGAACCTTCGTCGTGGATGGCGTCGAGCGCCGCTTCCTGGGCTACAGCGCGCGGGGCGCGCCGTATGGCCCAGATGACGGCACGATCGCGCCGTGGGCCGCAGTGGCGTCGCTGCCTTTCGCTCCGGACGTGGTTCTGCCCACCATTCGGCACTTCAACGACATGCTGGGCTCTTCGAGCCGCTACGCCTTCCAATCTACCTTCAACCCGACCTATCCCGCGCACGATGGTGTGGAGCCCGGATGGGTCTGCCCCCAAGTCTATGGAATCGATCAGGGGGCGGTCGCGCTGATGATCGAGAACTACCGGACAGGACTCATATGGCGATTGACGCGACGCATCCCTCATGTGCGACTTGGACTTCGCCGGGCCGGGTTTGACGGCGGGTGGCTCGAGTCGGATGACCCTGGTTTGTGATTCAATTGGGACCGGCGGGCTCGTTTCTCAGCCTCCGCCATCACTCGCTTCACGGCGAGAAAGCTGTCGCGGCACCGAGCCAGCTGAGGCCGCTCCAGGCGCCGTCACCCCCGGGCCCAGCGTCTCCATAGCGTGTTATAGATCGGCGCGAAGACCAGGCCGACATACGCGCCGTAAAGGAATGACTCGACAAGCCCGATCGTGAATCCACCCGGGGTGAGCCACCGGAACCCCGGCAGGACACCCTCGAGCAAGGTTGTCATGTGTAGCGACTCCGGCACGATGAGGCCGTAAACGACGCACACCAGGTACGTTACTGTGCTGAAGAGCGAAAGAGACCAGGTAACGACCTTAATGTTCAGCATGGTGTCCTCCGTTTCCGTTCGCCGCCGCCGCGTCGTCTCCGGGCGCCCCCCGACCCCCACCGGCCTCGCGATGGGTGTGGCCCCCATGACCGTGACCCCCATGCATCTTCAAATGCATCCACACGAAGAGCGCACCCACCACCAGCCAGAAGAAATTCTCGCGCAGCCAATCCATCATCGTGGCTCCTGCAGCAGGGTCTCACGGACACCTGACCTCTCCCTCGACCTCGGGGTGTCCATGACACCGGGGTGAGCTAGCCATCCGAACCCGAGCATCCGCTTCTCCGCGATGCTAAACGTACCCCGAGGACCATGAACAGAGCGTGAAGAAGGCATGAAGCTTCGTTAACGCGCCTCACAAACACCTCCGTCGATCCCTCCCGCGCGATTGGAAGGGTCCGTGCCCGGCTCGTGGCGGTTCCTCGCGCGACACGTCCAGACTACCTTTTGCCGAGTTGATCCCCGGGATCCACGCGAACACCGTTCTCGTGGGTCGCAATTTGGGCGCTGGCCTGACGCGAGTGCGAGGAGGGACCGTGAAACAGCCTGGGCGGCTCGCTCACGTTTCGCCGCTTAGGGCACCGACGCTGTTGGTTTGGCGGGAAGCGTCGACGGCCGGGCCGCGGTGAGCGTTAGTCCCCGCGCAGGGAAGCCGGCGGAGCCTTCTCAGCTGGTCGACGTGCCTCGGCTCATCACCGCCTACTATCGCGAGTTCCCGGATGGCGCAGTGCCGGCACAACGGATCGTCTTCGGCACGTCCGGGCATCGGGGCTCCTCGTTCGCACGCGCATTCAACGAATCGCACATCCTGGCCATCACCCAGGCCATTTGTCTCTTCCGAAAGCGTGAGCGAACCGACGGACCCCTGTTCCTGGGGATCGACACCCACGCCTTATCGGTACCCGCGGCCGTCACCGCGATGGAGGTCCTGGCCGCCAACGGAGTCGAGGTGATGACGGCGGCGGAACACGATTACACACCCACACCGGCCGTCTCCCACGCCATCCTGACCCATAACCGCGGCCGGAAAACGGGCCTGGCCGACGGCATCGTGGTCACGCCGTCGCACAACCCGCCGGAAGACGGCGGCTTCAAGTACAACCCTCCGCACGGCGGGCCCGCCGGAGCGGCAGTAACCCAGTGGATCGAGAGGAAAGCAAACGAGTTGCTGGAAAGCGCGCCCAACGGCGTTTCGCGGATTCCTTACGATCGGGCGCGCCGTGCGCAGACCACGCACACGCATGACTACCTCAGCGCCTACGTGGACGATCTCACCAGCGTCGTGGACCTCGACGCGATCCGCAGCTCCACGATCCACGTGGGTGTCGATCCTCTCGGGGGAGCCGGGCTGCGTTACTGGGAACGAATTGCCGATGAGTACGCCCTGAACCTACGGGTCATCAACGATGAAGTTGATCCCACCTTTCGCTTCATGACCGCCGACTGGGACGGACGGATCCGGATGGATCCCTCCTCGCCTTACGCCATGAAGCGCCTAATCGACCTGAAGGACCGGTTCGACCTCGCCTTCGCTTGCGACACCGACCATGATCGGCACGGGATCGTAACGCCCGGCTCCGGTCTGCTTCAGCCCAATCACTTCCTCTCGGCCGCCATTGGCTACCTCTCCGCTCACCGGTCCGGATGGCCGGCAGGGGCGCACGTCGGCAAGACGGTCGTCAGCAGCTCGATGATCGATCGCGTGACGGCGAAGTCCGGCCGCGATCTCTACGAGGTGCCGGTCGGGTTCAAATGGTTCGTAGACGGCCTGCTCGACGGCTCGCTCGCCTTCTGCGGCGAGGAGAGCGCAGGGGCGTCATTTCTTCGTCGCGACGGCACCCCGTGGACGACCGACAAGGATGGGATCACCGCCTGCTTGTTGGCCGCGGAGATGACTGCGCGGACCGGCCGCGACCCCGGCGCTCTTTACGACGAGATGACGCGCGAATTCGGAGAGTCGGTCTATGAACGAATTGATGTCTCGGCATCACCGGAGGAGAAGGCCGCCCTCAGGGATCTTTCTGCCGAGCAGATTCGCACGGAGGAGCTGGCGGGCCAGAAGATTCGGGCGCGGCTGACCGTCGCACCGGGCAACGGCCAGCCCATCGGCGGATTGAAGGTCGTCACCGACGACGGCTGGTTCGCCGTCCGACCCTCCGGCACCGAGGATCTCTACAAGATCTACGCCGAGAGCTTTCGTGGCGAAGAGCATCTGCGGCGCATTCAGACGGAAGCGCGGTTGATCGTCAGCCAGGTGCTCGCGGGCCGGTCTCGTTCTCGCAATGGGTGAGTCATGAAGCGGATCGCGGTTCTGACCAGCGGTGGTGACGCAGCGGGAATGAACGCTGCCGTGCGTGCGGTGACGCGCAGTGGTCTCGCACTGGGCTGGGAGGTCTTCGGCGTGCGCAACGGTTACGCTGGACTGATCGACGGAGCTCTGGAGCCGTTGGGGGCGCGCACCGTGGGCGGGATTATCCAACGCGGGGGGACGGTTCTCGGCACGGCGCGATGTCCCGAATTTCACGCTGACGATGTGCGCCGCAAGGCGCTCGACGGCTTGCATCAGCGGCACATCGGAGGTCTTATCGTGATCGGAGGCAACGGGACCCAGGCCGGGGCGCTCGCACTCGCTGGGATGGGGTTTTCCGTGGTCGGCGTCGCCTCCACGATCGACAACGACCTCGCGGGAAGCGACATCACGATCGGGGTGGATACGGCCCTCAATATTGCGCTGGAGGCGATCGACCGCCTGAAGACCACGGCCTCGTCGCACCATCGAGCTTTCCTGGTCGAGGTGATGGGTCGTGGGTGCGGTTACCTGGCATTGATGGCGGGTATCGCGGGTGGTGCCGAGGTTGTCGTCGTTCCTGAGATCGAGACGACGCCCGAGCAGGTAGTCCGGGGACTGAGGGAGGCATACGACCGCGGCAAGGCACATGCCCTGGCCGTTGTCGCCGAAGGAGCCCGGTACGATGCTACTGCGCTGGCCGCCCACTTCGAGGAGCACCACGAAAGGATCGGGTTCGAGTTGCGCGTGACGAGGCTCGGCCACGTGCAGCGGGGCGGCGCCCCGACGGCGTTCGACCGCGTTCTGGCCACCCGGCTCGGCGACCGAGCTGTGGCAGCTCTGTCGCGCGGTGAGACGGGTGTCCTCGTCGGACTTCGGGACAACCGGGTCACTACAACGCCGCTCACCGAGATCGTCGGTGTCCCCAAGAACATCGATCCCGCCTTGTTTGAGCTTGCGGAATCAATGGCGCAGTGAGGCTCGTGGTGGTGGGCCACAGGAGAGCCTCAGGGCGTCCCAAGCTCTCGCTGCAGGAAGCGTGAATGGCGCTCACTTATCAGGCATCTGGGTCACCGTGCTCCCGGTGACGGCACCAGACGCAGTGGCAGTCAACATGGTCACAGGTCGCGTCCGCGCGACGGCTCTTGAAGCGACGGTCGGCCCAGGGAGCGAGCAACCGCTTGAGGGTTGAAGATCCGTATTGCTTCCGGAGCAGTGCTCGGGGATCGTCTCTCGAAGCCATGCGGGCGAGGAACCACCCGTAACGCCGATTGCCCAACACGCTGAAAAGGGCCCGGTTTACGACCGACGTTTTCATCCGAGGCCCCAGGTCGCGTTGCCACATTGCGTCGTAGTCCGTCCTGGTCGAGAGGCTCTCCGCAGCCAGAACCCCCGAGGTGATTGCCAGCCGCATGCCGAAGCCCCACAGCGTGTCCTGAAAACCCGCCTGCTCTCCCACCAGCAGGTGCGGCCCGCTCCGCGCGCTCTCCGGAACGCGAAAATTCCCAAATCCCCCGTGGGGAGTCGGGTCGCGCATTTCCAGGCCGACGAGCCGCTTGAACGCCTCCACGGTTCGCTCGACGTATTGCTTCTCCTGCTTGAACCCTGCGAACATGCAGCTCTTCACGGTGCCACGCCCGTTCCAGGTCAGCAGGTAGGCGTAGCCGCCGGGTGCCAGGTCATCGTCGAGAATGACCCAGAAGCCATCTTCCAGGGCGGTCGAGAAATGGTAGCCTACCGCGATGGCGTCGGCGGCCTTCGGCCCCGTTGCAAGGATTCCGGGGCCCTCGATCCGGTCCAGCCGGCTGTCGAATCGGACTTCGACTCCCAGTTCCGTGGCCTGCTTCAGGAGCGCGCCATCGAGCGTTTGGGGCCCGGGTCCACGTTCGACCATGTAGAAGAGGGGCAGCTCGCTGGACACCGTGTAACCGCGCCGCACGGGGTCGAAGGCCATTCCACGGTAGCAGGGCAAGGTGGCGAACTCAGTGGTGATGCCCTGTCGCCTCAGAACGGCGAGAACATCCGTCCGGGTGGACCAGTTTTCCAGCCCCTGGAAGTCACCTTCGAACCGGTGCCCCACTTCGCCTCGGCGCTCATGTACTATGACCCGACGGCCCGTTCGTGCAAGCGTGATTGCGGCCGCCAGCCCCGCGACTCCTGCCCCGGCGACAACGATCGGCTCGTTCCTGCCGCGGCTGGAATCAGGCACCATAGGGGGCTCGTCTCTCGGGGCGAAGTACCTGTGCAGGGCCTCGGTGCTCGTGGGCCTACTCTGGCCCTGGGTGCAATCCTGCACGACGAACGCTTCGAGTGTGGACGCGAAAGGCCGCGCCCGCAATCGCGCCTGATCCGCTCCCGTCGGAACTCTAAGGGAGGCGGGTCCCGCCCTCCGTCGACGACGCTCCCCGCTCGCCTCTGGCAGCGGTAGGGCCTCGCGGCTCGGAGATCCTACCGGAATGCACGTCCCACCGGTCGAGGATGAGGCTCGAGCGCTTCTCGAGCACTGCTGTGTGCGGGGAGCCCCTGCTGGGTGCGGGAAGGGCTGCGGACCAGGGCGATCGACGCCCTCCTCGCGCCTCCTGGAAGACCCCGGGGCACTCCCGGATCGCGGGGTGCTCGCCGCGGCGGTGCTTCGCGACCTGGCCTCGATCGCCGGATCGGAGGCGCGAGCCGAGAACGCGATACGCATCCTAGTCAACGGCACAGAGAGCTTCGGGGCGATGCTCGAGATGGTTCGGACCGCCGCGTGCGACCTTCGGCTCGAGAACTTCATCTTCCGGAAAGATGCGGTGGGTGGGGTCTTCGCTGAAGAGCTGCGTGTGCGGGGGGAGGCCGGCGTCCGGGTCCGCGTTCTCCACGATCCGGTCGGAGCTGTGATGGCCCGGCGCAGGCCGGTCGATCTCTTCTTCCGAGGGTCGCCGGTGGCGGTCAGGCTCTTCAACGTTCCTCTGACGGGCCGCGGATCGCGGCATCTGGGCCGAGATCATCGGAAGCTCGTCCTGGCGGACCGGAGCAGGATGGTGATCGGAGGGATCTGCCTCGCGGACCCTTGGGCGGGCAACTGTATCCGGCACTGCACCTGGCGCGATTCAGCGCTATACGTGGAGGGTCGGGTGGCAGGCGACGCAGCGGCAGCCTTCGAAGAGGGATGGAAACACGGATGGCAGCTGTTTCGAGGACCGAACGGCGCGGAAGTCGAGGGGGAAAGGCGACCATCGCGTCAGGCAGGAGGGATCCCGGCTCGTCTCGTGGCGGATCTCGGCCGCTCGCGCCGCACACTTCCGCTGCTGGAACGCGTGATCGACGCGGCCGAGGCCGAGGTGCTGATCACGACCCCGTATTTCATCCCGCCCCCGCCTCTCGCGACGGCTCTACGGCGCGCGGTGTCCCGGGGAGTGGCGGTGTCCGTGTTGATCCCAGGGGCGAGCAATCACCGTGTGGCTGCCCTGTCCGGCGAGCACGGCTTGGGCTCGCTCCTGGCCTGCGGCGTCAGGGTGTTTCTCTGGCAGGGAGCCATGATCCATGCGAAGTCTGTCGTGGTCGACGGCCTGTGGACCCTCGTGGGCTCGAGCAACCTCGATCCACTGAGCCTGATCCGGAACGCGGAGCTCAATGTGGAGGTGCACGGAAGCGCCGTGGGCCGAGCGATGGCCGAGCTCTTCCGCGAGGACTGCCGCGAGAGCGTACAGCTGACGTTCACGGGCTGGCGCAAGCGAGCACTACGACGACGCCTTGCAGGCAGGCTCGCGGCGGGACTCTCTCGGTGGCAGTGAGGCCCGGGCGGGCGTCACCCCTCCCCGAATCGTGGGAACCCCAGGCTCATTCGCTCCTCCCATGGGGTCGTCAGGATCCCGAAGCCTGAGGCTCCGTTGGATGCCCCGCGCCAAGCCGCACAATTCCGAACAGTATGATAAGCACCCCCGCCAGTTCCCTCACCTGAATCCTCTCGCCGAACAGAAGCCAGGCGATCGCGAGGCCTACCACGGGGACCGCGAAGAGGAAGATCCCGAGGCGCCCGACTTCCTCTCGTTGCACCAGCCAGTACCACGCCGAAAGACCGCCCGCCGTGCCCACGGCAGCCAGGAAGACGAGAAGTGCGGGGAACGGCGAGTTCCACTGGATTGCCGAGCCGTCCTCCACCAACGCCGAGAGCAGGAGGAGCGGGATCGCACCCAGGACGAGCTGCCACCCGGTGACGGGGAGCAGGTGGCTTCCCACCCGCAGCCGCTTGAGTAGCACGCTCGAACTTGCGGCGCCTGCCGCGGCCCCGAGCGGGAAAAGAACAGCCGCGGATCCGGATAGGCCGGGATCGACGAGAGCCGGGTACGCGATTAGGGCGACTCCGAAGCCACCCAGCACTACCGCCTCAGCCTTCGGCTTCGTGACCCGCTCTCCGAGAAACTGGGAACCTAGGAACACGAGAAAGAGCGGACCCGTGTTGCCCAGGACCGAGGCGATCCCCGCCCCGGTCCGGCCCGGGGCCATGAACATGGCCCCGTACTGGAGGGTCGTGCCCACAAGAGCCAGGACGATGGTGCCGGTCAGCAGGTTTCGCGGGAGGCCCACCCCTCGGCTCACCGCCGCGAGGATCGTGAGAATGATGATTCCGCCGAGTCCCGCCGTCAGTCCGCCGAGGAACAAGGGAGGAGCGAATTCGAGGCCGACCTTGATCGCCGAGTAGCAGAGGGCGTAAACGACGACGAGTATTCCCAGGAGAACCAGGCGCACCGGCTTCACCCCTCGCTGGCGCGCCTCGACCTCACGCATCTTACGGGTTCCGTGCGTCATCGTGGCATCGGCCTGTTTCCAGCGCGGGTACCCGGCCACGGGGAAGATCAGCGAGAAGTCTGGGATAGAGACTCGCCAGAGCCCCTATCGCTCAGCTCTCGACAGATCTGTGCATGAACGTTCCTTAATCCCCGCTTCACCGTGGATTCATCCACCCCACCCTAGATTCATTCAGTTTATGCGAGTTGTACCCTCCCAAACACCTCCGCGTAGGGGTCGAGTCATGCCGTCGGAGGATCCGAGCCCCCGGGCTCGAGGTCCCACGCGATCGGGCTTCTTTTCGGAGCCTCGCGGGGCCGAAGCGGGGTCGAAAGTCGAGCCCCATGAGCCGGGGCGGAGCACCGAGCGTGGCGCAACGGTCTCGGGTCGTTCGGCACCAGGAGGGATCGCCCGACAAATCGTTCAGAAAAGGCTCCTCGAGGCAGGTGTCCAGGTCAACGGAACGGCCGCGCACGATCCGCAGGTCGCGGATGCCCGGTTCTACCGCCGGGTTCTGCGAGATGGATCCCTCGGGCTTGGAGAGTCTTACGTCGAGGGATGGTGGGAGACGGACGCGATCGATGCCTTCATCCACCGGATCGTGGCCGCCGATCTCGCTCGGCGCGCCCGGAGGCGAGGTGCCTGGACAGCCGCCTCCTGGATCAGGCGCCTGAGGAATCCCCAGAGCCGCCGGCGGGCATCACGAAACGCAAGAAGCCATTATGAGAAGGGCTCCGGCCTCTTCCGGGCGATGCTGGATCGGCGGATGACGTACTCCTGCGGGTACTGGAAGGAAGCGCGGACCCTGGATGAAGCCCAGGAGGCCAAGCTCGATCTCATCTGCCGCAAGCTGCGGCTAAAAGAAGGGGCGACCCTCCTCGACATCGGGTGCGGGTGGGGCTCGCTGGTGGCGTATGCGGCAGAGCGATATGGGGTGCGAGCAACCGGGGTCACGGTGTCGCCCGAACAGGCGGAGGTGGCCCGAGCAACCTGCCGGGGGCTTCCTGTCGAGATTCGCGTCCAGGACTACCGCGGCGTCAACGGGCAGTACGACGCGGTCGTTTCCGTGGGGATGTTCGAGCATGTAGGGCCGCGCAACTACCGCACTTACATGGAGGTAGTTCGCCGGAGTCTCGCGCCGGACGGACTTTCCCTCCTCCACACGATCACCGGAAACGCACAGGCCCGTGCGATCGACCCGTGGATCGCGCGATACATTTTTCCCGGAGCCGTGCTTCCCACCCTTGGCCAGATCGCCAAGGCGACGGAGAGGCTCCTTGTCATCGAGGACGTTCATGGCTTCGGTCCCGATTATGACCGTACGCTCCTTGCCTGGCACCGCAGATTCGAGGATGCGTGGCCCATCCTGGAGGGGCGTTACGACGAACGCTTCCGGCGGCTCTGGACCTACTACCTCCTTTCGAGCGCTGGCGCCTTTCGGGCGAGGGGCACCCAGGTCCTGCAGCTCCTCTTGACTCCCCCGGGGCGGATGAGGCCCGATGGCGCAGATGTGCGATAGAGGAAGCTGTATTGGTGCGGCCGAGCGCTGGTTCGTCGCCGGGACAAATTCGGATCGTTAAGCCGACGAAGTGAGCCGGATTGTCCCTTTTCAGGGCGCCGGGAGCTGCGGGGGGAGAGCTACCGGGCCTCTGCCTGCGGCAACTGGGGTCTTTTGGTTGGTCCGGCACGGCCCTTGTTGTTTCGTAGTCGAATCTTGAGGATCCTGCATTCTTCACAGGAGGGAGAACGATGTCAGCTCAGAGGATAGTGAAGCGAACGTGTGCGCTCGCGGTGGGCCTGCTCTTCATGGCGTCGGGCCTGTCGGCCCAGCGGGGCGCGATGCCGGGAGGAGGCCAGGACGCCATGCCTGGTATGATGGGCGGTGGGATGGGAATGGGTGGCATGATGCAGATGATGGCGCAGGGGATGATGGGTGGCGGGATGATGGGACCGGAGATGATGCAGATGATGGGCCAGGGAATGGGGATGATGGCCACCGGCGGCCCGGGTCCGGCCATGATCCTTCGGATGGGAGATGCGCTGAATCTCACAGCCGAGCAGAGGAGCCGTCTCGAGGCCATTCAGGCACAGTATTCTGAATCCGTCCAGCCGCTCATGGCGGTGGCCATGGAGGCGCATGGGAACGCCGCGGCAGCGCTCGAAGGGGATTCGCCCGACCTTGCCGCCTACGAGCAGGGTCTCCGGGAGAGTGCCGACCGGATGGTCGAGGCGCACGTGGCCATGGCGCGGGCTGCCGTGGAGGCGCGGAATGTCCTGACCGCCGAGCAGCGCGAGGGTCTGGCAGGTGGGATGCAGATGATGCAGGGGATGATGGGACAGGGACGGGGCGGGATGATGCCCTGAACGAACCTTCAGTGAGGGGTCCAGGACCATTTCATCCGCCCTCGAGCGGTAGTGGCTCGAGCCGGAAGCGGTCCATCTTCACTCTCTCGGGGGGTAACGATGGCACGAATTCATGCGAAGGCCTTCGGGACCTCTCTCGCCCTGACACCCTCTGGGTTCGTCGTCGGACTGGCGTCCTTCACCCTCACTTGCGGGTTCGCGGGACTCGGCTGGGGAGCCGCCTACAATCGGATCGCCGCGGGAGGCTTTTCGGATCGAGAAGGATCGCACGTGGATAGAACCGAACCTCGAACCAGCGCGGGAGGTCACCGATGGGATCGGCGGCGTTGCTACGGCAGCAACCCTGGTGGGACCAAATGTGGAACCACATTTTGGGGCCCTCCCGGCAGCTGGGGATGGGGTTGGATGGGGTTCATGATGCTCTTCTGGGCGATCGTCCTGTTCCTCCCGATCTGGTTCGCTGCTCAGGCGGTCCGTGGCCAGGGGCGGTATGATGCCGGTGACAATCGTCGAGTCGGCGGGGGAGGTCCGGGGGAGATCCTTCGCGAGCGATACGCGCGGGGGGAGATCGACCGGGACACCTTCCTCCGCATGCTGGAGGATCTCGGCCGCGGACCGACGCCGAGGAGCTGAAGGCCTTCGGGACGCGATGTTCGGGTCAGGAGCCCGCCTACGCGGCGACCGCTCTCCTCCACGCTATGGAAAGCACCCTTACGGCCGCTCGGACGTCCTCCTCCGCCGTCCCGCGGCCCAGCGACAGCCGGACGGACCCGAGCGCGGCTCCCGGTTCGATCCCCATGGCGGTGATCGCCGTGGACGGGCGCTCGTCCCCCTGATGGCAGGCCGAGCCCGTCGAAGCGGCCACGTCGGGAGCGAGGGCGAGGATCGCGGTACCGCGAGCCCGAGGAAAGCGCACATTGAGCGTGTTGGGCAGGCGGTCCCGCACGGGCCCGTTCAGGACAAGGCCCGGAATCGCCGCGACGAGCCCGTCCCAAAGGAGGTCTCGCAACCGCTGAACACGCGCCGCTTCCTCGGCGAGGTTCGCACGCGTGACCTCGCAGGCGACACCGAGCCCGACGATGGATGCGACATTCTCGGTGCCCGGGCGCAGGCCGCCCTCGTGCCCGGCGCCACGGAGGAGCGGCTCGAGGGGCGTGCTCCCGCGCACGTAGAGCGCGCCGACGCCTTTCGGGGCGTTGAGCTTGTGGCCTGCGATCGACAACAGGTCAACGCCGAGGTCATCCACGCGAACCGGGATCTTGCCCGCGGACTGAGCCGCGTCCGTGTGGATCAGGGTCCCCGCCCCGTGCGCTGCACGAGCCGCCTCGGCGAGCGGTTGGATCGCACCCGTCTCGTTGTTCGCGTGCATGATAGTGACGAGGGCCGTTCCCTCACGGAGCGCCGCAACAATGTCACGGACGCGCACGCGGCCGGTCTCGTCGACCGGCAACCAGGTCACCTCCCATCCGCGCCGTTCCAACAGACGGCACGGCTCGGCGGTGGCCGGATGCTCGATCTGGGAGGTAACGATTTGCTTCTTGTGGCGGAGGAAACCCGCAATCCCGCGTATGGCGAGGTTATTGGACTCGGTCCCCCCGGAGGTAAAGACGATCTCACCGGGCGCGGCACCGAGCAGGCCGGCCACCTGGGCGCGAGCGTTCTCGACTGCGTCGCGTGCCCGCCGACCATGGACGTGCCCGCTGGACGGGTTGCCGAAGTACTCGCGCAGGTACGGGAGCATCGCCTCGACGACCTCCGGCAGGAGCGGAGTGGTGGCATTGTAATCGAGATAAATGGGGCGTCCGCCGTCTCTCATCGCGCTTCTCAGAACCACCGCCGTAGCCACTGCTTCTCGAACAGCACCTTACCGGCATGCCAGTGTCTCCCGACCCGGAAGAGCTTCATCTCCGGGACGGGCTCGGCGTAGAAGTTTCCCCTGCCAAGGCCGGCCTTTCCGTCTCCAGTTTCGATGAAGCACTCTCCGTGGCCGTCGAACACGCGCGGCTCGCCCTTTCCGGTGATCGCTCGCGCGATGTTGGCGGCCACTACTTCCGCCTGCGCATGTGCGAACACGCCTGCCTTGGGCAGGGGCTTCCCAAGCTTCAGGGGAATGCCCGTGACGTCGCCGATCGCCCATACACGCTCGAAGCTCGTCTCGAGCGTCTGGCGATCGACGCCGATCCATCCACTTTCACCCGTGAGCCCCGCCTCACGCACGACTCCGGGCGCACGGTGGGGGGGTACATAGGCGAGGAGGTCGTACTCTGCGCGCGCGCCATTCGCGAAGGTGATGCGGCGTGTTCCGGGGTCCACCATAGTGACCTGATGTTCGGGGTGATAGCTGATGCCCTTCTGCTCCACCATGCTCCGCACGGCCTTCGATACCTTCGGCCCCGCGACGCCCATGGGGCCGGGCTCCGCGGCGTAGAGATCCATCTGCACCGCACCGCGTATCTTGCGCTTTCGGCAGTCGTACTCGAGGAGCATGGCGGCCTCATAGGGGGCGGCCGGGCACTTGTAGGCCGGCGTGGCCGTCAGGACGGCGAGCCGGCCGGAGTCAAAATCTCCGAGGGCGTCTCGCAAGCTTTCGGCACCGGTCAGGTCATAGAAGTTATGACCTGCCTCGGCGAGGCCCGGGATCAGCTCGGGGGCCAGCTCGGCGCCGAGCGCAATGACCAGGTAGTCGCCCTCGACGGTGGCGCCGTCCACCACGATCTCGCGGGCCACTGGATCGACACGCTCGATCTCGCCACGGACGACTTCGACTCCCTTCTTCCAAAGGTTGCCGAGAGGTCGGGAGATCTCATCCGGCGATCGCCGGCCGGTCATCAACCAGAGTAGAGAGGGAGCGAACACGTGCCGTTCCTCGCGCTCCACCAGAATGACCCGGTGTTCCCGGGGAAGCTTCTTCCGCACCTCGACTGCGGTGGCCACACCTCCGATACCGCCGCCGAGCACCAGGATGGTTTGCTTGTCGGTCATGGTCCGTTTCCTCAGAACACCAGCACCCGGTCCGCCCACTCGGTCCAGTCGGTCAGCTCTTCCAGCGTGCTCCGCCGCGTACCCTCCATGAGATCTCCGTCGCCGATGCCACGCGCGTCCATGCAGGTTCCGCACACGCCGACGTCACCGCCCCTCCGGGCCACTGCACGCAGCATTACCTCGATGTTGTAATAGCCCTGGGGCACCTTCTGGCCTGACCTGGCACAGCTTGCAGCGTCCCCGATCAGGAACACGCGGATCTCCTGGCCGTCGCGCTTGCCGAGCGAGCCTGCGAGGCGAAGTCCATTGTAGCCGCGCTCCGTCCCGTAGGGGGCATCGTTCAGGATGAACAAGGTCTTCACGCGCTTACCTCCCTCAGGGTCGTCTCGATCGGGAGACCACGAGCTCGCCAGTCGGGCACGCCCTCATCCAGACGCACCGCCCTGAATCCGTGGACCCTCAAAATCTCCACGGCCTCCACCGCCATAACGCAGTATGGACCCCGGCAGTATGCAACAACCTCTCGGTCGCGCGGCAGCTCGGCGAGCCGACGCTCCAGGTCGCCGAGCGGGACGGAGACTGCACCCGGAATGTGTCCGGCACCGTACTCCTCAACCGGCCTGACGTCGAGCACCGTGACCTCGCCCTGTCGCACCCGCTGGATCAAAGCTTCCCGGTCCACGGGTTCCATACCGGTGCGGGATTCCAGGTAGCGCCGAGTGACTTCCTCTATCTCGAGCAACCGCGCTTCGGCCAGTTGCCGCAAGCTCCGGAGGAAGGTGGACACGCTTTCGTCGGCCAAACGGTAGGTCACGTAGAGACCGTTCTTCTCGGCTTCGACGAGTCGCGCTCGCCGTAGCACCTGAAGGTGGTGCGAGGTGTTGGCGAGGGGTTGCGCGACCTGCTGCGCGAGCGCCTCGACGGTTCGGGGTCCCTGGCAAAGGACGTCGAGGATCTCCAGGCGTGGTCCGCTGGCGAGCGACTTGCCGACACGGGCGAGCTGCCCGTAGATGGCGTCCTTGAATTGTCGGGTCACGTGGGTCATTGAATGGCTAATTCAAGTATTCATATGTTCATATTAACATTTGAATACTAATACTGGCAGAGCCGCCATGTCAAGTCATTCAGGAGCCAGAGCGTCGGGCGGATGTCCCCGACCATCGACTCCTTCAACGTCACG